>JBAXBM010000173.1:0-4836 GCA_037141995.1 Candidatus Omnitrophota bacterium | reverse complement strand
TTCGCAAATTTACTTTCGTCAACATTCATATCCGCAACTTTACCGTACGCAATTAAAGCTCTTTCCATATTATCCATGTTTTCATAAATCCTGGCGACACGTAAATATGCCTTAATAATCCATGCGGTTTCTTTGGCATAAAGATACGGAATCTTTAAATATGCCTCCACTGCCCTGTCAGGATCATTTAACATTTCATAGGTATCCCCCACAGAAAACTGTATCCCTGCCCCCGTGATAGGACTTTCACCCTTGTCCGCATCAATCGCCTCGGCATACACTGCCAGTTCATCCTTAAATTTCTGTTCACGACGATATATTTGAGCGATTTTCATGAGGGCATCACGTTTAAACTGCGGGCTTGTGGCAATAATAGCCCGGTAAGTTTCAACCGCCTTACCCATATCAAGCTCCTTAGCAAAAATACCGGCAATAGCAATCTTTGCCTTGGGATAAAGCAACGGATCCGTTTTAGGATCAACCTGACGAAAAAACTCAAGCGCCTTTTCAAAATTTTCTAATGCCTGATAGGCTCGCCCGAGCTCAAAATAAAGATTCCCTTTTTTTGATGTCTCCGGGAAATCAAGCAATCCTTTGGCATACAACGCTACCGCTTCCTGATAGCGGCCTTCTGTCATATCAAATTGCCCAAGCCACAATACCCCTTCAATTTCAGCTTCAGTTTTAGGATAATGCCGGATAATATCCTTAAAACGGATTGCTGCTTCTTTCACATCACCCGTCTCATAATACGTCTTGGCAAGCCCCACCATCGCATTTTGAAGAGATTGCGAACGATCCGGATATAATTTTACAATATCATTAAAGATAACAATGGCTTTTTCAAATTGTCTTAAATTAAAATGTGCCATCGCCATGACATAACGCGCTTCAGCTGAAAATTGCGCCGCTGCAGGCGTATCTGCCACAAAAGACGCCAGGACATCAACCGCTGAGCTCCAATCCTTTTTGTGAAAATATCCCATCCCGAGATAATAACGGGATTCTGAAATATATTTACTGGCAGGATAATTAGCCTTAAGCGCCTGAAAGGCCAAAATCGCCGGGTCAGTTTTTCCAGATTTAAGAAGCGCGATTCCCAAACAATACTGCACATGATCATCATACAAGGTGCCAGGCATTTCACGGAGAATCCTGTCATAAACAACAATCGACTTTTCCATATCCCCGGCATCTTGATACGCATCCGCAATCTGGGTAAACGCACTCACTTTTACCATCTTATTATCCGCGTTATCAGCCACCGATTGAAACACGGCCACAGCCCGGTCAATATCCCCGCTCTTCAAATACGTCCAGGCCAATCCGAAACGGGCCTTCTCAATCATTTTCTTTTGTCCAGAAACCAATCCAAAAACAGAAATGATTTTCTCATAATCTTTTATGGCACCAGAATAATTATTAGCAAGATAATATGTATTGGCCCGTCCAAGATAACTGTCGGCAATCCGCCCACTGCCCGGAAAACGATCAATAATTTCGGTATAACTTGAAATGGCGTCAGCCAGCTTCTCCTGGGCTAAAAAAAGACTGGCCTTACCCAAAAGGATATCCTCCTCGGGAATATTCGCCGCCTTGGCCACCGCCGACGCCTCATCGAAAAATTTTAGAGCTTCAACATACTTGTGCATTTTAATATGACACCAGCTTGTCCCGATCAAGCAAACCACGACGGAAGACGGCGTCGACGACAATGCTTTCGCTTTCTGATAAGCTTCCAACGCCTTGTCGTACTGCTCAAGATTATAAAATGACTCCGCAACATTAAATTGCGCTTCATAAAGACGAGAAGAACCTGGATGTGCATCAATATATTTATTAAAAGAAAAAACTGCCTTCTCATATTGAGCAACATAATAATCACACTCGCCCAGCTTAAATGCGGCATCCTCTGATAAATTATTAGACGGGAATTTTTCAATCAACTCCTGAAAAATCTTTCTGGCAGAAACATAATCTTCTTTTTGAAAATAAGACCAAGCCAGAGAATAGTACGCTTGGGAGACATAAAGTGATGTGGGAAAAACATCAATAACCTGACGGTATTGCGCCTGGGCTTTGGCAATATCGCCTCCCTTAAGATACGTTTCTCCAAGCCAAAAAAGCGAAGCATCCCTGTACTCAGCTTGCGACACAAGGTCCTTAAAGACTTCGAATGCCTTCACGTACTGTTTCTTAAAAAAATAACTCTGCCCTTCAAGAAGATGCGCTTCAACAATTTTTGTTGTTTGCGGGAATTCAGTCAGCAGCTGATTGACATAACGGAGAGAAACATCATAAAACCCGTCTTCAAAAGCACGTTGGGCCACAACAAGAAGATCTTTTTCATTCGCCCCTGCCGCCACAGAGATGGCCGGCGCGCCACAAGAAATCAGGATTATCCCGCATGAGATAAAATAAGGAAAGTATTTTTTAAACATAGTTATTTATTATACCAAAAATCAGGATATAAAAGATAAAATCGGAAGAAATTCTTGGGAAATTTTACTATCGATGAAGCAACGGGCGTAAATATAGTCCCGTATACGAAGAAGGGTGCACGGCGAGTCCTTCGGGAGTCCCTGAAAATACCACACACCCGCCGCGGTCACCCCCGTCAGGCCCAAGGTCAATCACATGATCAGCCGATTTGATAACCTCAAGGTTATGTTCAATAACAAGCACGGTATTCCCCTTGTCCACAAGGCGCTGAAGAACCGCGAGCAGTTTCTCAACATCCGCAAAATGCAACCCTGTGGTAGGTTCATCCAGGATATACAGCGTCCTGCCCGTAGACGGCTTGCAAAGCTCTGCGGCAAGCTTTACCCGCTGCGCTTCTCCCCCTGACAGTGTCGTGGCGGACTGGCCAAGCTTCACATAACCAAGCCCGACGTCATGAATGACACTCAAAATACGCCCGACACGGGGAATATTCCCAAAAGCATCCAGCGCTTCAACAATCGACATATCCAGGGTTTGGCTGATATTCCTGCCCTTATACTCAACCTGCAATGTCTGTTCATTGAATCTGCGGCCATGACAAACCTCACATTCCACATGGACATCCGGCAAAAAATGCATTTCAATTTCCTTCACACCATCTCCCTGGCATGCTTCGCACCGCCCGCCCTTGACATTAAAACTGAAACGGCCAGGCCCATACCCTCTTAATTTTGCTTCAGGTAACCCTGAAAAAAGAGAACGGATATCTGAAAAAACACCTGTGTACGTCGCCGGATTCGAACGGGGAGTCCTTCCGATCGGCGACTGGTCCACAACAATCACCTTGTCAATATTATCAATCCCTTCAATCTTTCGGCAAGCGCCCGACTTCTCACGCGACCCATGCAATTTCCGGGCCAATGCCTTATAAAGGACATCGTCAACCAGCGTCGACTTCCCTGATCCCGATACCCCTGTCACACAGACCAGCACGCCTAAAGGAATATCCACATCAATATTCTTAAGATTATGCGCCGTAACCCCTTTCATGCGAATCGACGCGCCTTTGGCAGCTGTCCGTCGTTGTAACGGGATGGGGATCCCCAGCTGGCCATTAAGGTACTTCCCTGTCAGGGAATCAGGCGCCGAAGAAATGCCGTCCACCGGCCCGGCATACATGATCTCACCGCCAAACCGCCCGGCGCCAGGGCCAAGATCCACCAGCCAGTCAGCACTCCGGATCGTATCTTCATCATGTTCCACCACCACCAGGGTATTCCCGAGATCCCTGAGATCGCGCAAGCTCGACAACAACCTCTCATTATCTTTCTGATGAAGCCCGATGGATGGTTCATCCATGACATACACCACTCCGACGAGACCTGATCCCACCTGGGTGGCAAGGCGTATCCGCTCGGCCTCGCCGCCGGAGAGCGTCGAACTCTTGCGGTCAAGGGTCAGGTAATCAAGCCCCACATTGATGCAAAAATCAAGGCGACGGATGATTTCCTTAAGAATAGGCGCCGCGATCATCTTCTGCCCTCCTTCCAATTGAAGCCCCAGAAAAAACCCCCTGGCTTCCTGGATGGACATCCGCACAATCTCGGCAATATTTCTACCATCGATCAAAACCATCAAAGCTTCTTTCCTCAGACGCTGACCGTCACACACAGGGCAGGGTGCTTCAGACATGAATTTTGAAATTTCTTCTTTAAGCCAGTCACTTTGAGTTTCCCGGAACAAGCGCTGCAGATAACCTGAAACCCCTTCAAATTTCTTGCCCCATATGA
Organism: Candidatus Omnitrophota bacterium; assembly: GCA_037141995.1. Taxonomy (GTDB): domain Bacteria; phylum Omnitrophota; class Gorgyraeia; order Zapsychrales; family Fredricksoniimonadaceae; genus Fredricksoniimonas. The sequence continues at coordinate 604 of JBAXBM010000173.1, read as the reverse complement.
TATCTTCTCCCCCGAAAAGAACTCGCTGCTTGAATTCTTTTGGAAGTTTATTATAAGGAATGAGCGGATCAATATCATAAAGCTTCGCCATTTCACGCAATACAGCACGGTAATACATCATATAACCGCGCTGCCCCTTGCGCCACGGTACAATCGCCGACACCCACGCCTTTTCCGGCGACACCACAAGGGTCTCGACATCAATCTCCATCCGCGTCCCGATGCCATTGCAGGCAGGGCAAGCCCCGTAAGGAGAATTAAAAGAAAATGTCCGTGGTTCAAGCTCAGGGAGATCGATGCCCTCATCCGGAACAGCAAAGCTTTCACTCATCACAAGATCTTCTTTCCCGTCAATAAAACCAACAACAAGGAAACCTTTCCCCACGCGCAGCGCCGTCTCCACTGAATCCGTCAAACGTGTTTTGATATCCGGATTAACACTCAGCCGGTCCACCACAATATCGACAGAATGCATTTTGTAGCGATCAAAAGTTATCTTGTCCTGCACATCATAAATTTGCCCGTTCACGCGCAGCCGCGCGAAACCCGCTTTGGCCACATCCCTGCCGATATGCGGATAGGCTCCCTTCTTCCCGCGAATATA
>JBAXBM010000172.1:0-4840 GCA_037141995.1 Candidatus Omnitrophota bacterium | reverse complement strand
CTGCGTGTAATATTTTAATGACGATTCTTCGGGCACACCAATAATCCTCAACCCTTCCAGGTGAATGCCCTTGACGATCGTATTATTTTTAATATCCAGACGCGGAATAATTCTGAGCTTGTTCATATCATCCCGACACAAACTGATTTAAATTTCTGACAGCTTTCTGATATTCTTCCCATTGCCCGATATCAATCCATGCGTCTTCACTGATCGGGAATACCCCGACCTTCATTTTTAAGCCTTTGGCCTTGCTGATAAGATCTGTAAAATTAAACGAAACACCCGCCGGGATGAGTTTGATGAGTTTCGGATTAACCACATACATTCCCGTATTAACTAAAACATCATACCCCGGTTTTTCCTGAATTGCCTTTAAGATCCCGCCAGGTTCGATATCACAAACACCATACGGAATCACAAAATTACGGCAGGAAACAACAATCGTTATGTCATTGCGGCTCTTGGCGTGGAATGCCGCAAGTTCAGCATAGTCACAATTAATAATAATATCGCAATTCGTAACGATAAAAACCCCTTTGATCATCCTGGCAAGCAACCTGAGCGCTCCGGCGGTCCCTAATGGCCTGTCTTCCGTGACATAACGGATCTTATAAATTTGTCGGGCTTCCTCAAAATAAGATTTCACCATCCTCGCCTTATGATTCAATGACACAAGGAATTGACGGGTGCCGTACTCCGCGAATTTCTCCATGATCAGCTCGATCACCGGTTTATCCCCTATCGGGATGAGCGGTTTAGGCAATATCCGTGTGAAAGGATCCAATCGGGTCCCCTTCCCGCCAGCCATGATGACAACCGGCAGTTTCAATCTCGGCCTGACGATTGTCATGGCATTGCCAAAAACCTCATCCCATACCAGGATGCGCTCTACCTTCCGATCTCCGTCAATAACAGGGATGGACTCAATCTTATGCTCGAGCATCAAGGACTTGACATGCTCAAGGTCATACGCACGCTCAACAAATTTAGGCGTTTTATTGCACACCTTGTCAACAACGGCGTCCAGTTTTCCTCCGTGCAATAACCACTTGCGGATATCGCCGTCACTTAACGCGCCTGCCAGCTGTTCCTGCTCATTCACCACAAATAATTCCTTGGCACCGATCTCGCTCAGCCGCTTCATGGCCGTTTTAACCGTTATCCCTAAAGGAATTAAAAAAGGCGCTGCCGATTTATTATCTTTTGATTTCATAAATTTTCCCTGGAACCCCCTGAATACGGCATCGCGCCGGCACATCTCTGATAACAACAGCCCCCGCCGCCACAAGCACACCATCCCCCAGACACACCCCTTGAACAATCGTTGCTCCGGCACCGACATGAACCCCCTGACCAATCACAACACCGCCGGAGATCGTCACCCCGGGAGCAACATGTGAATGCTGGCCGACGATCGTGTCATGGTCAACAGACGCCGCTGTATTGATAATAACATTATCTCCCAGGCGCGCACCGGCCCCAATCACAGCCCCGGCGGCAATCTGCACCCCTTCGCCCAACACCACCTGGGAAGAAATAATCGCCGCCGGATGCACCGCGCGGCAAAACGAATAGCCCTTCTTCTTAAAAAATTCAAATACCGCCTGCCGTTTCAACGGAAGATGCACCGAGCCCACCCCATTGACCAAACATACGTCACCCGGCAGGAAATTTGTTAACACGTCCTCATCCTTCCCCAAATAATCAAGGGAAATCCCCGGTGTTGCCGCCATGTCAGCATAGCCAAGAACATGATAAGCCGTGTCCCGCGCAAGGATATCCCAGAGCACCCGGGCATGCCCGCCGCCGCCGATAAGAACAACATTGACAATCTTATTTTGAACGGCCATATATATCCTTGAATTCTTTTGACCTGATCGACGGGAGATCAACAGCGCACAGCGTATCGGCCACAATCTCCGCCGCATCCGGCCTGAAATACGGATTACTTACCCCTTTGATCCTTTGCCTGAATCCTGCGCTCAACCCGCGGCTGATCGCCCGCCGGATATCTTCTGTCCCATACCCCGCATCAATGACATTCACCGCACGGACACGTCCCGCCTGGCGCGTGCCGATATTGACCACCGGCAACGCATGCGATGCGGCTTCAATGATTCCGCTGGACGAATTACCCACCATGATCCGGGCATGATCCAGCATGCCGGCATACGCCTCTGGCCCAAAATTCCTGACCAGGACCGCATCCTTGCGTTTCTTGATAAACCCGCGGATCCCGGCTTCAATCACATCATAAGAGGTATCTGCATTCGTTCCGGTAAAAACAAAAAAAGCATTATTAAACCCAGCCAACGCATCCAGTAAATTCCTGATGTAAATACCCGTATGCACATACTCCTGCGTAACCGGATGAAAAGTTATCAAAAAAACATCCTTGTCAAAATCAATGTGAAACTGCCGGATAATATCTTCTTTTGTCAACCGCGCTCGCTGACCGGAAAAAACAAGTCCCGGCGCCCCCGAAACAATAACCCGGGAAGCCTCTTCTCCCATTTGCCTGATCCGACGGGCATATTCGGCCGTTGACGCAAAATGAAGGGCGCTCAATTTTGTCAATGAATGACGGAACATGTCATCGATAGCGCCATGGGTCAATTCCCCTCCATGAATATGCGCCAAAGGAATCCCAAAAGGAATCGCCGCAACCGCCATGGCATGCATCTCAAAACGATCCCCCAAAACAACCAGGATATCCGGTTTATGCGCTTCAAGGACATCCGCAAAAGCCGTTGTCACCCGGCCCATCGTGCGGGAAATATCACGGGGCGATGCCCCCGGCACCACCCTGATCCTGGCCGCAATCGGAAAACCGTCCTGCTCAATCGCGCGGATACTTTCACCGAATGCCTTGTGCAAATGCGTCCCTGTCACATAAAGCTCAAATGCCACACGCCGCCGGCGCAAAGCCAAAAGAACAGGCCGATAAATGCTATAATCAGCGCGGCTGGTCGTTACAACCCCAATCTTCCTCATGCCAGCATCTCCGGCATAATAAGCGTATCAGCGGGGATAAACACTTTAGATTTTTTCCCCACCATTGCCGGCAGCAATGACGGCGGCATCCCCGTCCCCGGGCGCTTGCAGGTCATATGCCCCGCCTCCAGCAACTCACCGGCGCCGATATCCCGAGCCGCCACAAGGCTGCGCCGCGCCACCTGCCGGACATTCTCTTCACATCGCACGACTTCTTTGATTCCGTTTCCCATGGCCAGTCCCACATGGCGCACCGCACGCACCATCGCGCGCAATTCATGCGGATCAAGCGACGCTTGATGATCAGGCCCCGGCGCGGTTTTATCCAGCGTGAAATGTTTCTCAAGAACACACGCGCCAAGGGCCGCCGCCGCGATCGGGATCTCAATCCCCAATGTGTGATCCGACAATCCGACAGGCAAATTAAACCGCTCGCTCAACGTTTTCATCGCCTGCAAATTAACATCCTGATAAGCAACAGGATAATTGCTCACGCAGTGCAGCAACAAAATCTGCCCGCACCCGTTCTTTCTCAAAATATCCAGCGCCCCGGCAATATCATCAAGATTCGACATGCCCGTAGACAGAATCACCGGCAACCCTTTACCCGCCACCCGCGCTAATAAAGAAACATTTGTCAGTTCGCCGGAAGATATCTTAAAGAAAGGCATCCCTAATCCCGAAAGAAAATCTGCGCTCTCTTCATCAAAAGGCGTTGAGATAAAAAAGATCCTCTGCGTCTCGCAGTAAGACTTCAACTCCTCAAACTGAGGAAAAGACAGCTCCAGCCGCCTGAGCATCACAGCCTGCGGCTCCCCCGGCATACCATCCATTTCCTGATATACAGCTTTTGGCGCCCGCGTGGTCACAAGTTTGTCGGTACGGAATGTCTGAAATTTTACGGCATCCGCGCCGGCAAGGACCGCTGCGTCCACAAGCCCTTTTGCCTGACGGATATCGCCATTATGGTTAACCCCCGCTTCGGCAATCACAAAAACCCCAGGGCCTGAAATTATCTTATCCCAAAGCTTCATCGCAAAAACCCCCATCAATATCCCTGCCCTCCGCCGGCATCAAACCGCCGTCCATCCGCCATCTACCATCAAAACCGCCCCGGTCACATAAGAAGCGGCATCCGAAACCAGATACAACACCGATGCCGCAATTTCCTGGGGACGGGCCATCCGGCCCATGGGGGTACGCTCGCCATAAGCCTTGGCAAAAGCCTCCGAATGATTATCAAAAACCCCGCCGGGACAAAGGGCGTTGACGCGGATACCGTTCTTCCCAAAATACGCGGCATAATAACGCGCCAAATTCACCACCCCTCCCTTGACCGCCGCATAAATCGGGGAAAAAGGCTTGATATTGGTCCCGTCATACATCGAAAACTGACCGCCGACAACACCATAGGTCGATCCGAAAAGCACAATCGTGCCGCCTTTAACCTTCATATGTTCCGCCGCATATTTTGTACTGAGGGCATAGCTGTTCAGCTGCCAATCAACATTCTTGCGCCATGAATCAACAGAGATCTCTTCAACCGGGGCGCCCCAATCCTTAGTCCGGGGATAAGCCGTATTCACCAGGATATCAATCCCGCCGGCCTCTTTCACCAGCAAATCCACAGCCCCCGCCATACCGTCAAGGTCTGTAATATCAAACCGGCGGTAAACAATTTCCCCGCCACCGGAAAATTTTCGCTCCAGCGCACGGCCTTTTTCGTCATTCACATCAGCCGCAACAACATAGGCCCCTGATTGCGCCAGCGCCATTGAAACTTCTTGTCCGATAAGTCCAGCCCCTCCTGGACATGGCCGGTTGGTTCTTTCTCTGTTTTGTG
>JBAXBM010000171.1:0-4901 GCA_037141995.1 Candidatus Omnitrophota bacterium | reverse complement strand
GTACCGCGCCCTTACCCTCAAGGCCTTGCGCCTGGGGGTAAGGCTGGACGATGAGCAGGCCCTTGAGGCGCTGGCCCGTGTTTCCGTGATCGACCTTGCCTGTGAGCCCGGCAAACCGCTTCAGGTTTTTATTGACGGAGAGGATGTGAGCGGGGCGATTCGTTCCCTGGAAGTTACCAACAATACATTTTATGCCGCCCGGACGCCGGGTGTCCGGCACATCATGGTGGAATGGCAGCGGTTGCTGGGCGCCAGGCGGTCCATGGTGAGTGACGGGCGAGACTTGGGCACGGTGGTGTTTCCCGGGGCAAAATATAAATTTTATCTGGATGCTGATTTTGATGTCCGCTGCCGGCGCCGCATTGACGAACTAAAAGCCAAAGGGGTGGCGGTTGATGAACAGGCGTTGCGCCAGGATGTGGCGGAACGCGACCACAAGGATAAAACGCGGTCGGTGGGCCCGCTGAAGCCGGCCGAGGGGGCTGTTATTATTGATTCAACAGCCATGTCGATTGACGCGGTAGTGAACGTCCTTTACGGTTATATTACCGAAAATCGGTAATTCCGGCGGGAATCGAATGCGCTCAACATGTTTCTTAAAGCCTCAGGGGCATTGTATTAATTATGGAACAAGAACAGATCCGCAATTTTTCGATCATCGCCCACATTGATCACGGCAAGTCTACGCTGGCTGACCGCTTGATGCTGGCGTGCGGTGCTATTGATGAACGCAGTTTCAAAAATCAATTGCTGGATGATATGGACCTTGAGCGTGAACGCGGCATCACGATCAAGGCTTCGGCTGTCCGCCTGACGTACAAGGCGAAGGATGGCCGGGAATACCTGTTTAACCTCATTGATACTCCCGGGCATGTTGATTTCACGTATGAGGTTGAAAAGTCCCTGAAGGCCTGTGAGGGGGCGCTCCTTATCATTGATGCGTCGCAGGGCGTTGAATCTCAGACTGTGGCTAATTATTATTTGGCGATTAATAACAACCTTGAGATCCTTCCGGTCATTAACAAGATCGACATTGCCAATATTGACCTGAATGAAGCCGTGCGCCAGTTTAAGGAAGTCCTCGGGTTCCGTGAAGATGATATTCAGAAGGTTTCGGCAAAAGAAGGTCTCTTTATCAATGAGCTCCTGGAAAAGATTGTCGCGTTTATCCCTGCGCCTTACGGCGAAGAAAACAAGCCGCTCAAGGCCCTGATTTTTGATATGAAATATGATGTTTACAAAGGCATCATTATTTTTATCCGCGTCATTGACGGCAAGCTTGGCATCGGGACACGCATCCGCCTGATGCACATGAACCGTGAGTACACGGTTGAAGGCATGGGATATTTTACCCCCTTTGATGTCAAGACCAAAGGGTTTGGCGCTGGTGAGGTTGGGTATATTACCTGCAATGTGCGCGACCCGAAGGAAGTGCGCGTGGGCGACACCATCACTGACGCTGTCAGGCCTTGCGACGCGCCGCTGGAGGGGTACCGCATCCTTAAGCCGCTGGTTTTTTGCGGCGTGTATCCTGTTACCGCCGATCAGTATATGGAATTGCGGGAAGCTATCGACAAACTGCGCCTGAGTGATCCGAGCTTTACCTATGAACCGGAAACATCCCAGTCTTTTGGCCACGGGTTTCGTTGCGGATTTCTGGGTTTGCTTCATATGGAAGTGGTGCAGGAACGGCTGGAACGGGAGTATAACCTGAGTCTGGTCTTGACCACGCCCAATGTCGGGTATCGTTATGTCACCAGGGGCGGTGTCATGACGGACATTGAAAATCCGTCCCAATTACCGGGGCCCAGCGATGTCAAATCTGTGGAAGAGCCGTACCTTAAGGTGGCGGTCATGACGCCGGTTACGACCATGGACGCGGTCATGGAGTTGGCCAAACGCAAACGCGGTGTTTTCATCAAGAGCGAATATATTTCCGACCGCATGCGTATTATTTATGATATCCCGCTGGCTGAAGTTATTGTTGATTTTAATGACATGGTTAAATCCGCCACGCGCGGTTACGGATCGATTGATTATGAGTTTACCGGGTACAAGCCCGCGCCCATTGCCAAACTGGATATCCTGATTAACGATGAGGCGTGCGATGCTTTTGCCTGCCTGGTTCACAAGGACCGCGCTTACGAAAAAGGTGCGGCGCTGTGCGAAAAGCTGAAGGAGCTTATACCGGCTCAGCTTTTTGAAATCCGGATCCAGGCGACGTGTGACGGGCGTATCATTGCGTCGTCCCGCATCAAGTCCATGGGTAAAAATGTTACGGCCAAGTGTTACGGCGGCGACATATCGCGCAAGCGGAAGCTTTGGGAGAAGCAGAAGGAAGGCAAGAAGAAGATGAAGTCCATCGGCCGTGTGGAAGTGCCCCAGGCAGCGTTCCTGGCGGCGTTAAAGATATGACCATTCAAGGGGATAGGAGTTGATATGCTGAAAGCGTTGATGACGGAAAAGAATAAGGAGATCGCCTGGGAATGGATCGAATCGTTGCTGGTGGCATTTATCCTGGCCATGGCGATCCGGTCTTTTTTGATACAGCCGTTTAAAATCCCTTCCGGGTCGATGCGCATGACCCTGATTGAAGGGGACCGCCTGTTTGTCAACAAGCTGGCCTATGGACCGCTGGTGCCGTGGACATCCTACCGTTTGCCGGGCTTTTCCGCACCGCACCGCGGGGATGTCATTGTATTCAAATATCCCGTCCAGCGCGACAAGGATTTTATCAAGCGCCTGATTGCGGTTGGCGGCGAGACCGTGGAGATCAAAGACGGTGTTGTTTATATCAATGACAGGCCGGCGGAGGAGCCGGCCCTGGGCAAAATTCATTATTATAATTATGGCGATTACGCGATGCCGGGAAAAAAGATCACGGTGCCGATGGGGCAGTATTTTGTCATGGGAGACAACAGCGCGTCCAGCCACGACAGCCGTTACTGGGGGTTTGTGCCGGCGGAACTTGTGGTGGGCAAGGCGGAGTTTATTTTTTGGCCGTTGAACCGCATCAAATTAATCCGATGAAAGCCGGGTATCTGTTGCCTGCCCTGATGGGCCTGTTTTTAGCCGGATGTGCCGGTAGTGCGGTGCGCCTTGACAGCCGCGGCGATACGTTGCCGGCCCAGATTGAAGCGGCCAAAAAGGTCACGGCAGCGATGGCTCCGGCGGGCGTCCCGGCTGAAAAATATTCACCTGTTACCGGGCGCCATTACAGCGGGGCGCTGGAATTTGAACCCGGCACAGGCGTCAAACTTGTGCCTGTCGAGGAGTAACGATGGGACTGACGTTGGCGAATAAGATCACAGTGGCGCGGATCATGGCCGTTCCTGTTTTTGTTGCTTTGATGCTGTATGCCACCCCCGCACGCCCGGAGTTCCACTGGGCCGCCCTGGCTGTTTATCTGCTGGCTGAAATATCGGATGTGGTAGATGGGTATGTTGCGCGCCATTACCGCCAGAAAACACTTGCCGGGTCGATCCTTGACCCGCTGGCAGACAAATTACTTTTTATCAGTGCCCTTTTGTGCCTTTACCGCCAGGGAGATATTTTTAACTGGGCGGTTCAGCTGCCGCTCTGGCTGGTGGTTGCTTTTATTGCCCGGGATGTGATCCTGGTTCTGGGGGCGCTTTTACTTCAACTGCATGCCGGGGCCCTTGAGATCAAGCCGAATATCTGGGGTAAAATGACGGCCTGTTTTCAGGCCGTGTGTGTTGTGGTTGTTTTTTTGCAGTGGCCGATAGCGCTCTGGATGTGGTGGGCGGCACTGGCGGTGACCGTTGCTTCCGGAATGATTTATATCCAAGAAGGGATCAGGAGCCTTAACAATGGACGTCATGACAGCCGTTAATCTCATCGGGGCCGTTGCATTGAGTTATTTGATCGGGGCTATACCCACGGCTTATATTTTCGGCAGGGTGTTGAAGGGGATTGATATCCGCACCCAGGGATCAGGCAATGTGGGCGCCACCAACGCGTTCCGGGTCTTGGGCCGGGGGCCGGGGACTGCGGTGCTCATCCTTGATGTCCTCAAGGGCGTTGCGGCGGTGGCGGTGGTTGCCGGATTTCTGGCGCCGTACACCAATGGGCGCATCCTGGCGGCGCTGGCCGCGGTATGCGGGCATAACTGGACGTGTTTCCTGAACTTCAAGGGCGGCAAAGGCATTGCGACAACGCTGGGTGTCCTGATCGGATTTACTGTGGCGATCCCTGAAGCGCGGATGGCTGTGGGGTTATGCGTCATGGTCTGGCTTGTGTCTTTTGCCATAACCGCGATTGTTTCTCTGTCTTCAATTTTGGCTGCCGTGGCCCTGCCGATCCTCATGCTTGTTTTTGATGCGCCGCTGGCATTGCTCCTATTGAGCATACTTTTTTGTGTTTTTGTTGTTCTGCGCCACCGCCCCAATATCCATCGCCTCCTCAACGGCCAGGAAGCCCAAGCCCCTCTTCCCTGGCACCGCAAGCGTCAATAATCTGGTCCAGCGGCACACATTTTATTAGCTGAAAAATTCTTAGACTTGTTTTTATTCGAAAGGGATGCTATCCTTTGTTTAATGGTTTGGAGGAGGTCCCAATGAAAGATGTGATGTATCGCAAGCGCGATCTGGCACGCAATCGCGGCCGGGTTGTTTCTGTTATTGAAAATGTGACACAACACGATAATAATACGCGTGTTGTGAAAAATTTCATTTATATGGTTACGCGTGTGGATGCGGTACCCAAAAATCCGCCGTCTCCTAAAATCCGCATGATGAAAGGCGTTGATACCCTGTCACGCCAGGAACGTTTTGTCTTTAAGGTCAAAGGCGTGGTCTATATTAAAGAGAAACGTTTTATTTTTGAGTTGAAGTATTGCCACAGCCTTAATGTTGACATGCAGTGGAAAATAGCGGCTATAC
>JBAXBM010000170.1:0-4961 GCA_037141995.1 Candidatus Omnitrophota bacterium | reverse complement strand
TATGGGCTTGGGTTCCGTATCAAAACGCCTATCGGTCCCATGAAGCTTGATTATGGCATCCCGTTGGACAAGGAACCTGGCAGGGATACACGCGGCAGCGGTAAATTTTATTTTAGTGTCAGTCGTGGATTTTAATTTTTTTATCTACACCATAAAAGGAGGGGGTATGAGTTCGTTGAAAGGGTTAGTTGTCGGGTTGGTTGTTGCGGGAGCGGTGATATTCGGTGGTGCGCAGGTGCAGGCCCAGGATTTTAAGGGCAAGGTTGGGTATGTGAATTTGAGCCGTATTTTTGACGAGTATGAAAAGACCAAGTCTTATGACAAGGTTCTTGAAGCGGACAATGCCAAGTATCAGGAAGCTCGCAACAAGAAAATTGAGGCTATCCGTGATATCCAGGGCAAAGCTGCCGCGCTCAAAGAAAATGAAAAAGCGAAACTTGAAAAAGACGGCGAAAAATTGATCAATGAACTCAAGGCGTTTGATCAGCAGAATCGCACGGATCTTGCTAAAGCACGCGACGAGCGGGTACGCGAGATCCTTATGGAGATCGAAAAGGTGGTCAGCGACTATGCGAAGAAAGAAGGCTATTCTTTTGTGTTCAATGATCGTGTCATGATTTACGGCGCGGAATCCATGAACATCACGGAACCGATCTTGACTGGATTGAACGAGGCGTATAAACAGGTCAAGAAATAACAGTTGTAGTCCATGGAAAAAAGTCTGCAGGATATTGCGAAGCAAATAGGGGGGTGCGTCGTCGGTGACGGCGCACTTCTCATTAAGGGTGTTTGCGGTATCAAGGAAGCCAAAGAGGGGGATTTGACCTTTCTGGCGAATCCCAAGTATTTGCCGCTGGCCGCCGTGACGCAGGCTTCTGCGATCATTGTCGGCCCGGATGTGCTTGTCGCCGGCAAAGCTGTTATTCAGACAGAAAATCCATCACTGGCTTTTTCCCAGGTCGTCGCTGCCATTAAAGAAAATTTGACGCCGCGGATTTCCGGCGTACATCCATCAGCGCTTATTCATCCTTCGGTATTGATGGGCGAAGGCGTAGGGATTGGCCCGCATGTGGTCATTGAGAAGGACGCGCGGATCGGCGCGGGCACCATTATTTGTGCCGGCACTTTTATCGGGCAGAAGACGGTTGTGGGCGTGGATTGTTTGATTTATCCGAATGTGACCATCCGTGAGGATGTCACGCTGGGGGACCGGATTATTATCCATAGCGGCGCTGTGATCGGGTCTGACGGGTTCGGGTATTTGACCATTGATGGGAAGCATCTTAAAATCCCGCAAATGGGGACAGTTATTGTTGAGGATGATGTGGAGATCGGGGCGTGTGTCACCATTGATCGGGCACGTTTTGATAAAACGCTGATTGGCCGGGGAACAAAGATTGATAATCTTGTGCAGATAGCGCACAATGTCCGGGTCGGTGAGAATTGTTTTATTATTGCCCTGGCCGGGATCGCAGGGAGCGCATCGATCGGGCATAATGCTATCATCGCAGGGCAGGTGGGTGTGGCGGGGCATGTGCATGTTGCGGAGGGGGCCATGGTCGCTGCGCAGTCAGGTATCACGAAAGATGTGTCGCCGGGGGCTAAGATGTTCGGGACGCCGGCGCAGGAATACAAGCAGGCTGTGCGGGAAATGGGGTTCATCGGGCGATTACCGCAATATGTGGCGCGTTTGGCGGCCCTTGAAGAACGGATTAAAGTTCTTGAAGGAAAATCCGGGGTAGATGCATGATTAATCAAAATACTATTGCAAAAGAATTTGTGTTATCCGGTAAAGGTCTGCACACGGGGCATGACGTGTGTGTCACGTTTAAGCCGGCGGCTGCTCATGTTGGCATTTGTTTTGTGCGTACGGATATTGCGGGGCAACCGCGCATGAGGCTGGGCGATCTTGATCTTATCACGGGTGCTGATGCCGGCCGTTATTCCGCCTTAAAGAGCGGGACGACGGTTATTTATACGGTTGAGCATTTGGTGAGTGCGCTTTGCGGCCTGGGGATTGATAATATTATTGTTGAAATGGACGGCGATGAGATTCCTGGTCTTGACGGCAGCGCTGTGGGTTATGTTCATGCGCTTAAGGCGGCCGGGATTGTTGCCGTGGCAGCTGAAAAAGTTTACTGGGAAATTAAGGAGCCGATTTCTGTGTATAAAGACGGGGCTTCGGTTGTGATTGTTCCGGCGGTTGATTTTAAGGTGTCTTATGCGCTGGAATATCCGCACCCGATGCTCCGGCATTCATTCACCGTGACGGTTACGCCGGAAACGTATGAAAACGAAATTGCACCGTGCCGGACATTCTGTTTAAAAGAAGAGGCTGATGCGCTTTTGGCCAAAGGGCTTGGTCAGGGGGCGAATACGGTGAATACCCTTGTTTTTGGGCCTGATGGCGTCATGGGTAATGCCTTGCGTTTTTCTGATGAGGCGGCGCGCCACAAAGCGCTTGATTGCATTGGAGATCTTTTTCTTTTGGGTATGCCGATTAAGGGGCATGTGTTTGCGTTTAAGAGCGGGCACAACCTAAACCGTGAACTTCTCAAGAAGATTGCTGAACAAAAAAAGAAATACGAGTCCAGGCGTGAGCTTTTAAAGGTAGAATATAAAGAAGGCGCATCCCTGGATGTTCGCGGGATCATGAATATTATCCCGCACCGTTATCCATTTTTACTGGTAGACCGGATGATTGAAATGGATCCCGGCAAGCGTGGCGTTGGAATTAAGAATGTGACGGCGAACGAGGCTTTTTTTCAGGGGCATTTTCCGGTGCGGCCTGTGATGCCCGGGGTACTCATGCTGGAGGCTATGGCGCAGGTGTCGGCGGTGACTTTGCTGTCGATGCCGGCGCTTTTGGGGAAAATAGGGTTTTATATGTCGGTTGACGCGGTCAGGTTCCGCAAGATCGTTGAGCCCGGCGATCAATTGGTGATGGAAGTTGAAATTACAAAATTCCGTTCACGCATTGCGCAGGCCAAGGGGGTTTGCAAGGTGGATGGTCAGGTTGTGTGCGAAGCCGAGATGGGCTTTGCCTTTGGAGAATAAATGGCACATCAAATACATCCTACGGCTGTTATCGGGCCTCTTGTCAAATTGCTGGGTGACCGTGTTGTTGTCGGGCCTTACGCCGTGGTTGACGGAGAAGTTGTCCTCAGTGACAATGTTGAAGTCGGCGCTCATGCGCATGTGAGTGGCTGGACTTCGGTTGGCAAGGGAACACGTATTTTTCCGCATGCGGCCATTGGGGGCGATCCCCAGGACAAAAAGCATAAGCGCACGGATGAAACCTATCTCGCGATAGGTGAGAATAATATTTTTCGTGAGTTTGTGACGGTCAATCGCGGGACCATTGAAGGCGGCGGGTTGACGCGCATCGGCAATAATAATCTTTTCATGGCGTATGCGCATGTGGCGCATGATTGCCGTGTCGGGGATGACTGTGTATTTGCCAATTCAGGCACATTGGCCGGGCATGTTGTTGTTGAGGATCGTGTCATTATCGGCGGCCTTACGGCGATCCATCAGTTTTGCCGCCTGGGCACCATGGCCATGATCGGCGGCTGCTCCCGCGTGATCCAGGATGTCCCGCCGTATGCGTTGTGTGTGGGCGGCCCGGCGCTTGTTTATAATATCAATGCGGTTGGTTTGCGCCGCGCCGGCATGACCGCGTCTAACATGAAACACCTGAAAGAAGCTTTTCGTATTCTTTTTCATTCCGGGCTTGCCAAATCAAGTGCCATTGAACATATCCTGAAAGATGTGGTCAAGACGCCTGAGGTTGGTCATCTCGTGGATTTCGCCGGGGCTTCCCAGCGGGGCTTGTGCGGTTCTGCCAAAGAACCTTCTGTTGAAGAATGAAGACGATCGGGCTTATTGCCGGTAACGGGGGATTCCCGCTGATGTTCGCACGTGCCGCCCGGCAACAGGGCATCCGCGTTGTGGCGGCGGCTGTTAAGGGCGACACATCGTGGTTTGTTTCTTTTTTTGTTGATGAGGTGCGCTGGTTTTCTCCCGGAGAGCTGAAGAAATTGTTTGAATATTTTCGCCTCGGCGGCATACGGCATGTGTTGATGGCCGGCCAGGTGAATCCGGTTAATTTATTCAGGAAGGATTTACCGGTGGATGAAGAATTCCGTCGGCTTTTTGATGCTCTTTCTGACAGGCGCTGCGACACCATTTTCGGCGCCATTGCTGAACGTCTGGCGGCTGAAGGCATGGAGCTGTTGGATTCAACGTGGCTCCTTAAAGATTTTCTTGCTCCAAGGGGGACGCTTACGCGCCGTGCTCCGACGCTGGAAGAGCTTGCGGATATTGATTTCGGCCGCGGGATCGCCAAGCGGATGGGCGGGCTTGATATCGGCCAGACTGTGGTTATCCAGGGGCGGGCGATTGTGGCCATTGAGGCCATGGAAGGGACTGACCGCGCGATCCTGCGCGGCGGCAAGATCGCAGGCGCCGGCGCGGTAGTCGTCAAGACATCCAAGCCTCGCCAGGACCCCAGATTTGATGTTCCTGTTATCGGTCCCCGGACAATTCATGTGATGAAGAAGGCCGGTGCGGCCTGCCTGGCGATTGAGGCAGGCAAGACACTTGTCATTGACAAGCTGGCGACAATGAAGCTTGCCGACCGTTTTGGCATCACGGTTGTCGGTGTGTGAATGCTTTTGAGAAATACGGGACACAGTCCCCTGCAGGAATTTCATCCTTTACCGGGATGGGAAAGTCTGCTATAAACAATCCTTGATATTTTGATGTCCAACGCTATTGTTCCTGCCAGCATATTTTTGGAGAGATGTCTGAGTGGTTGAAGGAGACGGTCTCGAAAATCGTTATACCGGGTAACTGGTATCCAGGGTTCGAATCCCTGTCTCTCCGTTTTATTTTTAAGTGAACCCTGGACTTCCCCTGGTTTAGTGGACAGGTTTTGACGAAGAGTCTAAAATCAACCA
>JBAXBM010000169.1:0-4995 GCA_037141995.1 Candidatus Omnitrophota bacterium | reverse complement strand
ACCGAACATATTATCCGTTACAATAACATCAAACCATTCCGGATTCTTGACAAGCCACATGGTGATTGCATCAACGTGCGCATAATCTGTCTTGATATCAGCATACTCACGGCCCACATCATTGAACGTCCTCTGCCAAAGATCAAACGCATATGTTAAAACATTTGTCTTCCCGCACAAAGTCAATTGTTTACGCCGGCTATATTTACGGGCATATTCGTAGGCATAACGCACACAACGTTCGACACCAAAACGCGTATTGATACTTTCCTGAATCGCAACTTCCTGCGGCGTATCCTTAAAAAGGCTGCCGCCGGCCCCCGCATAAAGCCCCTCTGAATTCTCGCGCACAACCGTGAAATTAATATCAGCGGGTGTTTTATCTTTAAGAGGGCAAAACCGCGCATCAAACAACTGAACCGGACGCAAATTAATATATTGATTCAGGTCAAAACGCAGTTTGAGCAGGATGCCTTTCTCGAGGATCCCCGGCTTCACATCGGGGTGCCCAATAGCGCCGAGAAAAATGGAATCAAACTTTTTAAGATCTTCAATGGCAGAAGCCGGAAGGACTTCCCCTGTCCGCAAGTACCGCGCGCCGCCAAAATCAAAATTAACCAGGTCATACGTGAACCCGTATTTCTTCGCGGCTACACCAATAACCTTAAGCCCTTCGTTAACCACTTCAGGCCCGGTACCGTCGCCGGGTATAATCGCCAATTTGTAATTATTCATCTTCTTTTCCTTCATTAATGCATATTTAAAATCAATATCATTCAACAAAACGCTTAACCGCCAGGGTGGCATTGTGGCCACCGAATCCAAGCGAATTCGAAATCGCAACATTAACAACAGCCTTGCGCGCCTGATTCGGCACATAATCAAGATCACATTCAGGATCAGGCGTTGTGTAATTGATCGTTGGAGGGATCACTTGATCACGGATCGCCAACGCACAGGCCGCGAATTCAACGGCACCTGCCGCGCCAAGGAGGTGCCCGGTCATGGACTTTGTAGAACTTACTGCCAACTTTCGGGCATAATCCCCAAAAGCCTTGCGGATGGCCAGCGATTCAATCTTATCATTGAGATACGTTGATGTGCCGTGAGCATTGATGTAATCCACATCCTCAAGACGCAAACCAGCACCCTGTACCGCCATAGCCATAGCCCTTGCCGCGCCATCACCCGAATCTTCAGGTGCCGTAGAATGAAAAGCATCTGACGTCTGGCCGAACCCCGCGACTTCCGCAATAATATTTGCACCGCGCTTCCTGGCGTAAGTCAACTCCTCAAGCACAACCACACACGCCCCCTCTCCCATGATAAACCCGTCACGGTCCTTATCAAAAGGGCGGCTGGCCTGTTCAGGCGCATCATGGCGTGTCGAGAGCGCCTTCAATGAGGCAAAACCGCCAACACCCAAAATCGAAATCGCCGCCTCGGTCCCGCCGGCAAATGCCGCATCAATTTCCCCGTACTGGATCATGCGGAAAGCATCGCCGATGCACGTCGTTCCCGTCGCACACGCCGTCACTGAACATGTTGCCGGACCCTTGGCGCCAGTTTCAATGGAAACATGCCCGGCGGCTTCATTGATGATCATTTTGGGAATAAAAAAAGGAGAAATACGCCCTGGCCCCTTATCCAGAAATTTCTGATATTCCTCTTCAGCTGAACGAATGCAGCCGATCCCGGAACCAACAACGACCCCGACACGGTGAGGATCAACCTGATCCATTTTAAACCCCGCATTGATCACCGCTTCACGCGCGGCCACAACGGCATACTGGATAAAAGGAGAAATCTTCCGGGCATCTTTGGAATTAAAATGGTCTTCCGCCTTGTAATCCTTGAGCTCCGCCGCGATACGAGCGTCAAACTGAGAAGCATCAAATTTTGTAATCGGCGCAACCCCACTCTTCCCGGCGACGAGCGCAGACCAGAATTTCTCAACGCCAGAGCCTACCGGCGACAACACCCCAATACCCGTGACAACAACACGTCTTTTTAGCATATGCATTAATCCGCGTGATTGATCATTGACTTAAACCCCACTCATCAGACTGCAAGAAACCATATCAGGAAAAATATTTGCCCCGACAAAATCGCCGGGGCAAATATCATGCTTAAATGAAACCGATAATGCCCGCATTTAAGCGGCTGACTTTTCCTCAACATATTTAATCGCGTCACCGACTTTGGTCATCTTCTCGGCATCTTCATCAGGGATCTCAACATTAAATTCCTCTTCAAGCGCCATGATAAGTTCAACCGTATCCAACGAATCAGCACCCAGATCATCAATGAACGACGCTTCAGGCTTGACTTCCTCGATCTTGACACCCAACTGTTCCGCAATAATGGATTTTACTTTTTCTGCAACAGCCATTGAAAGCCTCCTTTTTACCTGCCTTGATTTCACCTTTAATTAATACATCACCATGCCGCCGTCGACAAGGATTGTCTGCCCCGTAACATAATCAGCCTCTTTCGATGCCAGAAACAGGCACACATTGGCCACATCTGTCGGCAGCCCCATGCGGCCCAACGGCACCACTTCAAGTATCTTATTCTTCACTTCATCAGTTAATTTATCCGTCATCGCCGTCTTGATATAACCCGGCGCTACCGCATTGACATTGATATTCCGGGGAGCAAACTCCCGTGCCAGAGATTTAGCCAAAGCAATTACACCGGCCTTACTTGCGGCATAGTTAGCCTGCCCGGCGTTACCCATAACACCAATAACAGAACCAATATTAATAATCTTGCCTTTTCTCGCCTTCAGCATGGCCCTGGAAACCGATTTGCACGCATTAAATGTGCCTTTAAGATTAACATTAATAACCGCATCCCAGTCCTCTTCTTTCATACGCAAAAAAAGACCGTCGCGGGTGATGCCGGCATTATTGACAAGAATATCAACACGGCCATACTTCTCTATGATCTTATCCACGCACTGATCAACATCGGCCGACTGCGTCACATTGCACGCGAAAGCGTCTGCTTTATACCCTCTGGAAGTAAGATCCGCCACCGCAAGCTGACAATCTTCAATCTTGATATCAGAAATAATAACCAGCGCGCCTTCTCTGGCATAAACCTCAGCTATCTCGCGGCCGATCCCGCGGGCTGAGCCTGTAATAAAAGCAATTTCGTCTTTTAGTCTCATGGTCATAATCCCTTTCTCATCCGAGGGATGATTAAAAAATCCGCGTATATATTAACAATAAAACACATGTTGGCAAGAAAAAGTTCTATCTTTTCAATCCAACACTTCGGCATCTTCCACAGCACCGCGGTCAACTTGCCCTGCCACAGATTTTTGCACAGGTTTAACCTGACCTTCCGCAACCGCCGAAGCTGATGCCAGCCGGCCCTTAAACCCGGCGATCAATGCCATCCTGACCAATGCGCGTGTTAACGGAAAAACAAGGATAAGCCCCAGCGCATCGCTGAGGAACCCCGGTAAAACAAACAGGATCCCACCCAAAAAAACAAGCAACCCATCAAGCATTTCCCGTGTCGGCGGCCGCCCTTCCGATAAGCACGCCTGCATGCGGGTCATAACAACAATACCTTGATGCTTGGCGAGATAGAGCCCCATCAAAGCTGAAAAAACACAAAGAACAAACGTATCCCAGAATCCAATATGCGCGGCAACTTTCAGCATAATATTAAATTCTGCTATAGGAAAAGTTATAAAAAAAACACAAAGAAAAAAGCAGCCCATCAATAACTCCTGCCGATAACAGGCGCCTCTAAGAAGGATTTTCCTGCCGACATACGCACCCCCACCGATAAAACTCCCGGAAGGACCCGCGCCTTCTCTAATAAGATTGTCGCAGAAATTATCCCGGCTTCCTGCATGATAAGATCAAGGATAAATGCCCCCAAACGCTCAAGGAGCTGAAAACGGGTTCCCGCGACAGCCGTAATGATCCGCCGGTGCATATGCGCATAATCAACGGCATCCGAAAGCACATCCGTCACCGCAGGAAGAGAAGCATCATATGTAAAAGCAATGTTAACCATTATCTCCTGCAGGACCTCCCTCTCATGAGGTAAAGTACCAATAATCACCTGCAACTTTATACCATTAAGCTGGATAGAAACAAAAGGGTCCGGTTTCATCGGATAAGGCTTAAGAATTCGCTGCGGGTAGAACTGTTGGAACGAAAAGTCCCAAGCATGCAGGATGTTTTCATCACAGAATTTTGCTTTTCAACCCCGCGCATCATCATGCACAGGTGCTGGGCATCGATCACAACCCCCACCCCCCGCGCATCCGTATATTTCATGATTGTATCAGCAATCTGCTTGGTCAGATTTTCCTGAATCTGAAACCGCCGCGCGAAAACATCCACAATACGGGCAATCTTGGAAAGACCAAGAACCTTCCCGCGCGGGATATACCCCACATGGCACTTGCCAAAAAATGGCAACAGATGGTGCTCACACATCGAATACATCTCAATGTCCTTGACGATGATCATTTCATCGTTATCCGACGAAAAAATAGCGCCATTGATAACCTTGGCGATATCCTCGGCATACCCCTTGGTCAAAAAAGCGTAGGCCCGCGCCGCACGTGCCGGCGTATCCTTAAGCCCCTGACGGGAAGGATCTTCACCGACATCAACTATCAATTTACGAAATATATCTTCCACAAAATCTCCCTGTTATTGGCACCAATATTACCACAATACCGTTTCAAACGCCAAAAATTGCTGTCCTCAATGCCACGATGATAAAAACTATCTCTGCTTCTTAACCTGAATAGTCAAATTATCACTCAAGTTAAAAAGACACCCCCAAAGCACTACTGGCGTAAAAAATAACATCAACATAAACCTTGGTATCTTTATTAACAAAGACTGAATGGCTTTATGCTGGTTAAAACAATCTATCAGACTATTAGGATACCAAATGGGGCCGGGTTTCTGATACATTGCCACTGTCGAGAAACCAACCCTCTCCATTAACGCCTTC
>JBAXBM010000168.1:0-5009 GCA_037141995.1 Candidatus Omnitrophota bacterium | reverse complement strand
ATATAACTTCGACACAGTTGCTTCTCTATGTACAAAATAAGACTGACTCACCGTAGAGTAAATATCTTTAAATCGTACTTGATCCTGCCTTGAAAACGCTTGTTTAATCCACCCATCTTCTATTTCTTCAAGAATTCCTGAAAAATATTTATTCAAGGACTTCTCTTTGTCTTCCTCGCTATAAATAAGTGTAATAATAGATCCCGGACTAAAAGCCACTGTCTTCCCATCAGGGCTACTCAATGTTAACTTGGTCGCATCTTGAAGAAACTCGAGCTTCCAACCATCTGCAGTTGAAATAAAGATTTTACTGTACTTAAAATCCCAATCCAATGGTTTACCCACAAATTCTTGGGCAATAATTTTCTTAATCTTATTAGCTTTAAACCTAGCAATAAACCGAACATTTATCAACGATCCAATAAATGCTACAAAACCAACAGCACCCTTAACCCAGCTAAGCAATACAATCTTGTCATTACTAGACATCGATTCTGTCCGTTCTTCTTGAACAGCTTCTTGATCCTTAGTCAAGACGCTAGGCTTTGCAATCGTTCTTGATGCCAAAAGATGGTGTTTTTTCTCTGCCCGTTCTCTCAAATATTGCTCCGCAACACTCACCGCCGGCTTCACTGTCTCTGCCTTCGCCACCGATGGCAATGAACCAAACGCTGTCAAGGCGACAGTAACAAGGACCACTTTCTTCGCCGCCGCTCCGACCTTATTAAGTAACTCATGCAACGGCCTTATCGTCATGATCCGTGCGGCATTATCCGCAGTAACTCCGCCAGAAAAATATTTCCTTGGGATAACTTCCTGGGAATACTGATCCTGTTCCTCTTTGATATAATTGAACGCCCCTTTTTTGAAGGCTTCCACATACTGTGCCCAAATTTTGTTGACCTCACTCACATCAGCGATATTCACCCCGGCCACTTTTCCCCTGTCCATATATACCTGAGAAAGGATGCTATCCTTCAAGCGCTTTTTGTACCAAACCGCCAGCACAAGCGACTGATAGACCTGCCGTAACAACGCAAAACTTTCACCCTCATTTACTTCTTTCTCAAGGATCGGCAGTATCATATCGCGCGTGACATCCTTGGCCATCCCCTTAGCTGTAACCGCACTTTCAGTATTATTGGCAGGATCAATATTGGCTTGGCTCGCCAGATAATCAGCATCGAGCATCACCTTTAGATGGGTTTCACCGATGTAAGCCACTCCCTTGTCCTCGTAAACCTCGGCCTTGTCAGGGGTGATCCAAACCTTGTTAAAGGTATCTACAGGCACGTCTGTCGAACCGTATTTTGCCTGCACCTGGGCATAAACTTTTTGCCAGAAACTTTTCCCAACCTCGGATTCAGGATAGATCAGGCTGGAGGTGATCTGCTTGAGGATATAATCCTGCGCCAACAAATCTCGTCCCATCTCCGTCTGGCCAAAGGCGTCGGGGACGATGCGGTCTTTTTCGTACGGGCTGAGATTGACCCAAAGGTCTTTTTCAGGAATGGTCAGCGCGGCAAGAAAATACCTGATGAGGCGGGATGATTCTTCTTTTAATTGATCCTGGGGTGCCTTTAGATCGCCTTGATCGAGGATAAAATCAAAGCGAAACGGATCATCCGGATAAACCTTCATTCCGGTCAATACTGCAGGATGGAACGCCGGGCTCAAGGCCACCATGGTTCCCGGAGCCGGAAGGTTCATGACGCTCTGGGCATACGACGGCCAAACCGAAGTCAACGTGAAAACGATCACCATAACCCCGCTGACCCATTGGCGTATATCACGCAACAGCTGTGACCCCATAAACAATAATTCCCATGTTAGTTGCACCAAACTTAAAGTAAGTATGCCTTATAATTATAGGAAAAACAAGAGAGGGGATTTTTTCAGGTTTAGATATGATATAAATTATATAGTAAGACTATGTCGATACAAAATACCGCAAACTAAGGAGAAAATCAGGACATACTGTTCCTTATTGCTTGTTTTTCAAGCCACAAGCGCCATGCTCTGCTGAGCCAGTGAAAGGTCTCTGGTCATTTGCAGATTCATCCAAAACTCGGGAGTCGTGCCAAGAACCCGGGACAAAAGGATCGCCGTCTCGGGAGACACATCCCGCTTGGCATTGATCAGCGTGTTGATCCGCTGGATCGAAACATGCATCTTCCGGGCCAGATCGACCTGAGACATTTTCATAGGAACAAGAAATTCCTCAAGGATAACTTCCCCAGGATGGCTTGGGACACGGTTTTTAGGAATCATAATCGGGGCGTATAACCATGGTCCTAAAGATGATTCCCGCCATAGTGAGGACAGAGAAGCCATGGGAATTCCTTCCCCAATTTCATTAAAACGTTGAAATAGATGAGGAGGCAATACGACTCCATGTTTCTATAATGTATATTATGAATAGTTGGAGTTAAAGCAACATTTTAGCCACGTCCTCCACCCAAATGATTTTTAAACTTACTATCTTTTTATTAATGGATTCATAAAATTTTCTATCAGCCGTTATCAAAGAACACCCATGATAATGCGCCAGGGCAAGATATAAACTATCGTAACCAGTGGCTCCTGTTCCATTGGCCAATCGACAAGCAGAATTTAAAAGAAACTTAGTGCCATGTGTTTGAATCGGGAAGCGAAGGAAATCTTTAAGAATGCCCCTTCCGCCTCCTGAACGTTCAATTCTTTACGAAGAACTTTTTTCCATAATATGCTACCGACTTCCACCCAAATGAGGTCAGGATGCGTAAAACGCACCATGCTTACCACTAGAATCACGCCAAAGTTACCAGTCAGAACACACCATGATTACCACCCCTGAGCGGTGACGTTAAAGCATTGCATTTAACGGAACCGCGCGGCATCCTCTTTGTCTCTATCAACCAAAAGACAAGGAGCGCGGAATATGTCGAACCAGGGGTTAACCATGCGAACCACACGGGAAGTCTTGCGAATTGGGCTGACAACGGCCTTGAGCTTCCGGGACATTGGCCGGAGTCTGCATCTGAGCCATCCAACGATCCAAAAGTACATTCAAACGGCCAAGAACAAAGGTTTGACCTGGGATCAGGAGGACGTGTTATGTTAACAGTACCGACGCAGGACAAGCTTCGCTCGTTAAAACTCTACGGCATACTCAAAGGCTTTGAGGAACAGGCCGCCAGTGCAAGCTACAAGGAGCTGAGCTTTGAAGAACGCTTGGGTCTCTTGGTCGACCGGGAGCTAACGGAACAGGAAAATCGACGGCTGTCGTTACGGCTCAAGTGCGCCAATTTAAGACAGACGGCCTGTGTCGAGAACATTGACTTCGCTCATAGCCGTGGGCTGGACAAGTCATTGTTCAAGTCTTTAACGACGGGCCAATGGATTCAGGAGCACTTGAACATTCTGATAACTGGACCGTGCGTCGTTTGGAAGAGCTTCATTGCTTGCGCATTGTCCCACAATGCCTGTCTTTTGGGTTACCGGGTGCTTTACATCCGTGCATCACGGCTCTTTCACGATCTGAGCCTGGCCAAGGGGGACGGACGTTACACGCGCTTGATGCGATCCTTGGCCAAAACAAATGTCCTGGTCATCGATGACTGGGGTCTGGCGACTTTGAGCGACACGGAACGCGCAGACCTTCTGGAAGTCCTTGAAGACCGGCACAACATTCAGTCGACCATCGTCACCAGCCAACTGCCCGTCAAGCATTGGCATGAAGTCATCGGCAACGCCACGCTTGCCGACTCTATTCTTGACCGGCTGGTCCACAATGCCTATACTATCGAACTAAAGGGCGAGTCGATGAGAAAAGCGAAGATAACCAAACGTTGAGGGAAAATCTATGGCTACAAAAGAATCAAGACTAAGAGACCTTTATGTTGAAGGAGGTTGGAAAGACTACTTCTGGGTGGCCATCAGCGTAGGGGTAGTAGTCGGCACAGATTGGTGGTTTAGATCTGTTCTGAAAAGCCCTGACATTGCACATTCAATGTTGGTTTTATTTGTTACAGTTCTTTTTGGACAATTGGCAAAAAATTACGGCATCATAAGAAGACTCAACGACAGAATATCCAATTTGGAAGATAAAAAAGAGGGGCTTTAAAAATCGTCGCTTCGCTCCGGGGTGGTAACCATGCGCGGTCCGGCTAGTAACCTTGGCGCGTTTTGACTGGTAATCTTCCCGCGTTTTAACTGGTAAATTTGAGCGTTTTTCGCAGTCAGGAGCTATAAACTCGCATTTTGTTTTCAAAACCAAGCTCGCCGCCTCACTATGGATCTCCGGCAAAAACCATTTAATCGCCACGCTGGCGTCAACTACAAGAGCTTGGTTCAACGGTTCCGATCCTCACGAATGAGATCTGTGCCATTGCTTAATTTCCGCCCTTTTAAACTTTTGCGCCAGTCAGCAGAAACCATGGCCGCTTCGGTCGTTAAGAAAGAGACTGTTTCCGTTAAAATGGATTTAACTTCACCTTGTAGGGAGCGACCATGGTGTTTGGCGCTAGTTTTAAGCCTGCCGACCACTTCTTCATTTAAATCTCTGACGAGAATGCTAGGCATTGTTTCCTCCTTTTATGCTATCAAAATGATATCGTTTTCCAAGAAATTTTTCAAACTTTCCTAAGAATTTTGTATAAATGTAGCGGGTCGGTATAACAAGAATTCCCATTTTATAAAGATATTCCAAACCCCTTCGAGCAGTTTTATAAATAACTTTATGATAAAGAATCCGGAAGTCATTTGAGGTTCGTGACACCACCCTTGAAAAGCATTTCAATTGTTACAATGCGAGTTGCAAGCATGTTACATATGCAACTTCCGACGGTTCAACCATGCAACATGGGTGTTTACGTAGGAAGGATCTTTTCCCGCTTGCTCTCAATCTTTTTCTTCAATCTCAATCCGGTCCATTTCAACTATCACGCCCTTGATCTCTTTCATATTTTCAGGCAACAAGCGCCATGCTCTGCTGCGCCAGTGAAAGGTCTCTGGTCATTTGCAGATTC
>JBAXBM010000167.1:0-5042 GCA_037141995.1 Candidatus Omnitrophota bacterium | reverse complement strand
GCCTTATCATTCATAACCAGATTCAACCCATTGGCCAATCCCCGCCAATCTCCGACGGGATAAACAAGGCCGTTCACAGCATCACTGACCAACGGAAACCCCTTTGTTGTCACCATAACATTGCCGCACGCCATTGCCTCCAACTGCATGAGCCCAAAACCCTCATGCCGTGACGGTGATAAATAAACATCAGCGGCACTTAAAACATGGCGTAAATCATTGCCTTTGAGGAATCCCCATCTTTTAATCTTAAGACCATCAACATTGATGTCGGCGCCATCCTCACCAATCATCCACAATTCCCAATCCTTAGTGCCCCTTAGCCTTGCCAGAGCCTCAACTGCTTTTATACCAACATCCAATCCTTTTCTAAAATCACGGCGCGCATATAAAACGATCGTCATAAGCGCTTTTTTTTCTGTTACGCACGGCGACGCCTTTTCATGATAAAATCTTGCGTGATCAATGCCATTAGGCACCGATTGAATTTTCTCTTTAGCTAATTTTTCCAATTTCTGCGCCAACTGATCTGAAACAGCAATCGTTTGAACTCTAAAAATCAAAAAAGCAATCCAATAAATTATCTGTGTGATAAACTGCAAAATTTCTGACGCATAATATGTCCTGTCATCATCCTGAGCTAGATATACAACCTTCTTACAATTCAGGATAGATGCCACAACAGACATCACAACTAAATCAACCAGAACAACGTCTGCCTCAAACTTTGTTGACAATGCAAAACGAATCGTTCCTTTTATTTGCGGATAAGGAATTTGCTTTATTTGAATGCGGGGATTTATTGAAAGCTGGGTATTAACCTCATTAGTCCAGTAAATAACCTCATGCCCTTTATCGACGAGATAAGAACAATAATCAAGCACAAGCTTATCCCCCCCCCGATTACGGATCGAATGGCGGATGAGGGCAATCTTCATGATCAATTCCCGATTAAGAACTTTTAAAAATATTTTTTCTAATTTTTTGTAATAACGAAAACAGTGTTACCCGGTGATAAGAAACCCCATCTTCGACACCTAATCTTGTGGCTAACACCCTAATAAATTCAAACCAGGGGAAGACCACCATATAAACAGGAAATCTTTTATAGACTATATAAATAAGTAAAAATGGCATTGATAATAAATATAAGGGGAATGAAAATATAAAAACAACAACAGGGATTAAGAACTTGTATGGCCTTCTTCTCAGCTCATAAAATGAATACATGTAATTTAACCCAACATAGAAATCGAAATAATTCTCCCATATTGACCGAACCGTCGGATTTAAATAATAAACTATTGCTCCGAACAAAGACCTGGTTAAATATTTCTTACTTTGATTGATCTTGTACCATAACCCGAAATCTTCACACGCATTGCCAAAACTGACATCAAAAAATCCAAGATTTTCAAAAACAACTTTACGGTACGCGACATTAGACATGACCGGAGATACCTTTAACATTTCAGACATTATAAGATCATTCATCGAAAAAGGAATCTTCAGTTGGTAATATCTCCCTACAATATTATTCATTTTCACATATGAAACACCGCCCGCCACACTTCCAATATTAGCATCCGACTTAAACGGCGCCGTCAATCGGGTGATCCAATCTTTCTCCGGTTGACAATCTGCATCACAAAATAAAAAGATATCTCCTTTAGCTTGTGCAATAGCAACATTCCGCGCATGCGCCCGTCCCTCAAAACACTCCTGGATCAATTGAACGCCTGGATATGATCCGCTCGCGCAGGTAGCCCCCCCTGCGGTGTTATCGACAACAATAACCTCTCGTTCACCGAAAAAATCCTGTTTGATCAACGCCTCAAGGCAGCGATCAATCGTTGTTTTATTGTTAAATGCGTAGACAATGACTGATACAGACAACTTTTCCGTGTTTAAGTTTTCCGCCACACCGCCATCATCCTCTTTTTGTTTCACAGGCAACGGATTCTTTACATTTAATAAACCATTTTTCCGCCCTGTCCAATTTGTCCTAAACCTGCCATGCGGCAAATGAATAACACTTATTATGTCTTTGGGCAAAAACTTGACACGCCCTCGCAAGTAAACAGTCCTTTGAAATTCGCCATCATCCCACTCCGCAGAATCACTTTCTTCAATATATATTTTTTCTCTGCCCTGTAAAATTTTTGCACGAAGATTAAAAAGTTGAAAATACCCAAAAGGCAATTCTTCCACAGCATTATTTTCATGATACCCGCCGCCAGAAGATAATTTATTGGCCCAGCGATCATATAACGCGCTGCTATCCGTCCCCGCACTTAATTGCTTTACGAATGGTTCAATATCTTCAATCTGCCGCGGCCCCCATCGGCGTGCGTAATACAAGGCGCCCGGGTTTAACGTTAATGTCCGGATTTTAATAGCAAAATCTTTTGGTAAAATAATATCAGCATCAAGAATAAGCACCCAGTCCCTATGCTTTAAAGAATCAATCCCATGATTCACACCTTTGCCTTTAGCAAAGGCAGCGCCATTTTCATGCAATCGACTGGAAATAATACATTCAACATCATTTTCTTTACAAACATTCTGTGTCAAAAGATCTTTTTCATCCGTAACAACAATCACCTTGTCTACGGCATTTTTCGTAAATGGCAGCGTTATCGACAAATAATCACCATACCCCGCACACACAACCACCGCTTCAATCTTCTGCGGGACTAGACTTTGATTGGTGGATGACACTCTGACAGCATTATCCCCATCCGGTAAATACGGCTCAGCGGTATAATTTACTTTATATTTAGCAGGCGCATATTTTTTTAAATCTAAGACATCAACCATTCCTTTTTTAAGCTTGAGCGAGCCGATCGACTCTAATTTCTCTCTCATGAGAGGCGACACAATGTCTTTGCCGGAAGCCGCGACAGCCCGCGGAACAGGCAGACATGCCGAGCACAT
This sequence comes from Candidatus Omnitrophota bacterium, assembly GCA_037141995.1. Lineage (GTDB taxonomy): Bacteria > Omnitrophota > Gorgyraeia > Zapsychrales > Fredricksoniimonadaceae > Fredricksoniimonas. The sequence goes on along the minus strand of JBAXBM010000167.1, from coordinate 2,105 downwards.
TTCACACCACTTAAGCTGTTCCCCAAAATCTTTTGGCTCTCTCTTCCACCACCCATCTTCGATCGGCCAACCACCCGGGCCATTAAAAAGCATGTCTAACGCACCCGCGACTTCACAAAAAAAGGCACCCTTAGGCGTAATGCTTGAACTCCATTCTTTTTGAACCCAGCAATTATCACGCAATTTAAGCCATTCCTCGTCAGAAAATCCAAGCTCCTTGCGCGTAACCAATAACGCCAGGTGCTCTCCCACATGTGTATGATCATTCACGCATTGATAAGAAAAACTATCCTGTATTAATTCATAATGCTTATAATAGAATTTGCCCAGGCTGGTCCAAAGGCCGTTCCTGGGCCGCAATGATGACAAATGCAGATTCCTGTAATTCACAAAATTCTTTATCGGGTCATACCTTTCAGGGGGCGGCGCAAGATCAGGACGCGTTTTAACCAAATAATCAACTATTTCCGCAAACTGTGGATGGAGTGTCGGCTCCCCTCCCATAACACCCACCATCCCAGAATAACCCTTTAATGAATCGACTGCCTGTTTAAACGAATCCACCGGCATAAAAAAAGGTTTCTGATGATGCCCCACAAATCGTGTGCAATTCGCACATTGATGCGGACATGCATTGGTTATGTCTATTTGAATTATCTTTTGTCGCGAAGGACTAATCATTTTTTCCCCACTAAATAATAGGCGCCACATTTTATTTTACTTGCCGTTAAATAATAATTTTCTTTAATTTCAATATCGCTGAAAAACTTTGAAAATAAAAGTTTTAATGATGACAAACTAAAAAAATGAAAATGTTCAAGGTTATTATATTCCTCCGGCCCAAAAGGAACTTCTACAACCACCTTACCGCCACTGTTAAGGATTTCACAAAAACGGCTAACCGCGCTGACAATATCAGTGATGTGTTCTAAGGTGTGGAAAGAAACAACAAGATCGTATGTATCGTTAAACCTGTACGTTAAAAAATCTCCTGCTATTAAAGGAAATTTATACTGCGCTGATGCCCTTTTTATAATTTCTTCATTTATATCACAACCAATAACTTCGCCGCCCTTATCATAAAAATGTTTTAATAATGCCGCTTCACTACAGCCGATTTCAATAATCTTTACCTTCTTTTGACTCGTCTCAAAATCAGGATACGCTTGGAGTTCTTGCAACTTTCGCACCCTTGAACTCACAAAATCCTTAAACTCATTCTCACTGTCAATATTAAAAATATTCTGATGAAAACAATTCCTTTTCCAGTAATCGAATGATGAATACATCCTTTTTATATCATCGCGCGGGATAGCGTTCATTGTATTGACGTATGCATGCTTACACGCGACACATTTCAAGATTACATATTTGCCATTATAATATTCAAAGGCACCATCACTTTGGCAAATCGGGCACGCACTCTTTTGCTTTATTCTTTTTTCAAAAAGTAATTTGTAAGTTGAGGAAAAAATTCTTCTTTTTAATAAAAAAGCTGCTCTTTTTATTCCGTCAATAATTCTGCGGACTAACATGCACGATCCCTTCCTTTCACGTTATAAATCAACATAATCACCATTTTTAATCACGCGCCCGGCATCCAATATTACAACCCGTCGGCACATGTTACGTATAAGGTTCATATCATGACTGACAAAAAGAATCGTGCGTCCCGATGACAGAAGCGCGTGCATCTTTTCCAAACACTTTCTTTGAAACTCCGCGTCTCCCACCGCCAAAACCTCATCAACTAAAAGTATCTCCGATGCCAAGAATGCAGCAACAGAAAATGCAAGGCGCACAAACATCCCGCTGGAATAACGTTTAACAGGTGTATCTAAGAAATCTTTCAATTCCGAAAATGCAACAATCTCATCAAATTTCCTGCGCGTTTGATCCATAGAAGATCCTAAAATCGTACCCCGCAGGAAAATATTTTCGCGTCCGGTCAATTCATGTGAAAAACCAACGCCAACTTCGAGCAAACTTGTAATCCGTCCGCGCATACGGACATCACCGTTCGTCGGCGGCGTAATACCGGAAAGAACTCGCAATAACGTGCTTTTACCGGCACCGTTATTGCCTATAATCCCAACGCACTCCCC
>JBAXBM010000166.1:0-5082 GCA_037141995.1 Candidatus Omnitrophota bacterium | reverse complement strand
ATCACGGGTTCCTTTTATCTGGCCAGCGGTAATAAAAAAGGCGCTGATCGTTTCAGCGCCCTTTTTGGGATTCTGGCCGCTGAATTACTTCTTTAATGGCGTTTTCTTTGTATTGATTGCCGGAAGGGATGCCGCTTTGCTTTTGTTAAGAGCGATATATTTTTCCCATTTTGCCGGTACGTCACCGTCAGGGTAGATCGCCTGAACCGGGCACTCACCGGCACAAGCACCGCAGTCGATGCATACATCAGGGTCAATCACGAGCATATTGGAGTCTTCGCGAAAAGCTTCCACGGGGCATACAACACAACAATTGGTGTTGCGGCAATTCACACAGGGTTCGCAGACAACATGAGGCATAAAATAACTCCTGATAAGAGGTTAGATAATGTTGAAAATATAACAGAGCCGGCAGAAATTGTCAAAACGATTTTTTTAATGACCTGAAATTTGAAAAATCCTTTCTTGTGGTGTATATTTCTTGCCATGTTATGAGGTCATATCTTATCGGGTGGATTAAAAAATGATCAATAAGAGTTGTGTCCGGCGACTTGTTTCCGGGAGCGTAGTATTTTTTATTCTGACGGGAATAATCCCAGTCTCTTTGGTTCGCTCACAGGAAAATATGGCTTTGCCGATACCTGGGGGGCGCGTTCTATTGAGTCAGAATTTTGATCCGCCGCTTCTTAAGGGGATCAGGGTGTATCGGAATGATCCTTTCCGGTTTGATTTTATTCTGGATAAGGGGGATGTCCATCAACCGTTGCTCAACGAATTAGCGCCGGATACGAAAGCGACCCACGGCGCTGATCGCATGCCTAGCGGACCTGATATCAAACGCCTGATAAAATATTTTCTCGCTTCGCTTACGGTTCCCGAGAAAGACCTGTGGGTGAATTTAAGCCCGTATGAAAAAGACCGCATTGTACCCGAAGCTTTTGGCCAGACTGAAATGGGCCGCGACCTTTTGGCGCAGGATTATATTCTTAAGCAGATCACGGCGTCGGTCATTTACCCGGACGATAAAGTTGGTAAAGAATTCTGGGATAAAATCTATGCCGAAGCCTTAAAACGCTACGGCACCACTGATATCCCTGTCGACACCTTCAACAAAGTTTGGATTACCCCCGTCAAAGCCACTGTCTACGAACACCAAGACGCCGCCTATGTCGTCGAATCCAGGTTAAAGGTTATGCTGGAGACGGATTATATTGCCACCGGCGCTCGTAAAGACGAGGCACTGCCTCGTCTCAATATCGCTACCTCCGATCACGCATCCTCCGACATCGCCAAACAAGTTCTCCGCGACCTCATCATCCCCATCCTTGAAAAAGAAGTCAACGAAGGCCAAAACTTCGCCACCCTGCGCCAGGTTTATAATTCCTTCATCCTTGCCACATGGTACAAGCGCAAGGTTAAAGCCAGTATCATGGGCCAGGCCTATGTTGATCAAAAGAAAGTCTCCGGCATTGATATTGCTGACAAGAATGAAAAAGAAAAGATCTGGTCCCAATATGTCGAGGCGTTCAAGAAGGGCGCATTCGATTTTATTAAAGAAGAAAAAGATCCGGGGACCCAGGAAATGCTGCCGCGGAAGTATTTCTCCGGCGGCATTAAGATGGGAATGGATGTTTTTAAGGTCACGGACTCAGCGGCGTTGCCAGGTGTGAATGGGCATGAAATTTGTGTTATAGAGGTTGTGGGTGAGCCGCAATTGAAGCGTCCTGTCAAAAGTGGGCGGGTGTGGGAAACGACTGATTTGTTGCATCATGATCCGAGGAAATTTATTTATTCCGTGAAAGTCGGTGGGCTGGGGAGAATACTTAAGCCATCGAAGGCGGATCAACCCGCTTCATATTCTTTAAGTGTGATCAGCGATGATTATATGCATACTTTTTTGAATGATTCGCTCAATATAGGATTGGTTCTTGATTTTAACGATGAAGATGTCATGGCTGTCTTGGCGCGCATGACAGGTATCGCTGCTTTTAATAAGACGATTGAAAGTCAACAGGTTTTCATGAAGCAACAAATCGATCGAAGTCTTGTGCGGGGTGATGGAAATGTTATGTATCAATCGCTCCTTACGCCATCTGCCCAGCCATCTTTGGATATTTCACCCCGCCAGCTGATTGAGGCTTCAAAACATTTTAAAAACAAAGAGCGTTTTCTGAACAATGAAATTATTGTTAGAAACAGTTCATCATTGCAACCGATAGCTATAATTCTTATGGTGAGAAGTCAGAGATTCCTTGATTTTTCGGATACTTTATACTGTTTAAGAGAATGGGAGCAATATAAGGAAATTAGAAACGTCATGGAAGCGGGAGGTCTACCGGTGATTATTGTGGGTGAAAAAAATGCGCCATTGGAGGATGCCAGAAAAATTTTTTTAACAGAATTTTCAAATTTTAATGAAACAAGACCGTATGTCTTTGAGAAAAAAGATTCAGCAGCCCAACATGGCACGGGAGGTGTTGATCTGAATCCTTCCCGGATGGCTATGGTTGTGAATCAAGGCGGTGCTCCTTTTGAGTTTGATCTTGATCCAGCCGTGATGGCGCGCCTGCGTGATGCTTCCGGTATTTCTCCCGTGATCATCGGGATTCGGCCTGTTGAGAGTCTCGCGATATTTATGGGGACGCCAAAATCGACGTTGAAATAACAAAGTGGCTGGGTTGAGGCGGGGTCATTGGGAAATAATGCTTTTCAGATAGCCGCAGGCCCGATTGATGCCGTCGGCCAGCTTCTTTTTATCATCAGGCGCCAGGGCAGAGGAGAATGTTTTTTCCTGCAGGATATCAGAGATGACCAGCAGTGCTCCGGCAGTACGGTTGATGTTGCGGCAGGCCAGGAAAAAGGCGTGGCATTCCATTTCAATGGCAACGGCGCGGATCTTGTCAAAAAGAGCCAGATGTTTTTCTTCTTCATGAAGAGAGGCGAAGCTTACCGCATTGACACACGGGATTTTCAATTCCCGGGGGAATATACTGTCAACATGAAGCGGGGCCTGGATTGTCAGGGTGTTGGTGACAATGGCGCTGAAGCTTTCAAAGGCGTGAATTGTTACCGGGGTCACAAGGCTTCCGATATCCAGATCAAGCTGGCGGTGGATCAAGCCGCAGGTTCCCAGAAACAGTACTTTCTGGCAGGGTGTTTCTTCAAGATAAAGCGCGCAGTCACCGACAAAGCCGGCGCTCATGCCGGAACGGATCAGGGTGAATCCGTCACCTTGCCCGCAGGCAAAGATACGGCCCTCGATCATGGTTGATACCCCGAGCAGCCGGCCCGCACGCGGGATGTTAAACGGCATGATGATACAGACCGTTTGGATCATGCCGGGTTTGATGCCGAAAAGGGATTCAAAATGATGGCTCATGCGGATGACCTTTGACTATTGTGTTATAGTTGTGGCAAGGCAACAATCGCAACCGTTCCGTACCAAGTATAAACAAAAAGTCTGAAAATAAAAGAGGTGCGATGAAATACATTGATTTTCCGGGGACAAAAGAAAAAGTATCTGTTGTAGGGCTGGGGACATGGGTCTTCGGCGGGGATAATTGGGGCGGTGCTGATGATGCGGCCTGCCTTGCCGCTGTGGATGAAGCCATGGGGTTGGGTGTGAATTTTATTGATACCGCGCCATTTTATTCGGACGGACGATCAGAAGCAATCATCGGCCAGGCGATCCGGGGCCGCCGCGAGAAAGTTTTTATTGCCACCAAGTGCGGCCTTGTGCGCGAGAACGGGCGAGTGGTGCATGATCTCACACCTTCATCGGTCATCAAGGAAGCGGAGGCATCTCTTTCACGTTTGCAATGCGATGTGATTGATCTTTATATGTGCCATTGGCCGGATCCTGCCACCCCGGTGGAGAAGACAATGGAAGTCTTATCGGCGTTGTGCCGTGCCGGGAAAATTCGCCATATCGGTGTGTCCAATTTTGATCTTGCATTACTCCGGCAGGCGTGTGCGGTGGCGCCGGTGGCAACGCTGCAGGTGCCGTATTCTTTGCTTGATCGGCGTATTGAGGCGGAGCTGTTGCCCTTTTGCCGCGAAAAGAGGATAGGGGTTATCGCGTACGGCGCTATGGGCGGCGGGATTTTGACAGGCAAATATGATACCCTTCCTAATTTTACCCGTCGTGACGCGCGGAAAATGTTTTATACATTTTATGAGAAAGATGGGTTTACAGAGGCCCAGCGCGTTGTTCAGAAGCTTCGTTCATCCGGGCATCCTCCGAATCAGTCGGCATTGAACTGGGTGCGGCAGCAGCCGGGTGTGATGACTGTTCTGGCAGGGTGCCGGGATGCAGGGCAGGTGCGCGCCAATATGGCGGCGGCAGGCTGGGATTTGTCAGCGCATGAATTAGCCGGGATCAGGGCATGATGGACACGCGGGAGTTGCGTGCGTATATCAGGGCGCGGTTTCCAGGGTTTGGTGTTAATAAACAGCAGGAAATCATGCGCCTTGTTTTTGAGATCGCCAAACGGGAGGTGCTGGACCCGGCAGATGTTCTTAACGCGGTTTTACCGGAATGCCGTGGTTATGCCGCGTTAAAAGAACATCTTGTGACGCGCCGCTTTCCGTTAACGGCCCTGACGCGCAGGGTTTCTGAATCTTTTGGGGCGGTGGATATTGATGCGACGGCTGCCATGCCTTTGTCACGGAAAGAAAAGGTTCCGTTCCCCAAGCGTGTTTATGTTGAAGACGGGACAGGGGATACTGCTGTTGTTGCCCGCGCCAGGGCGAGATTCACGGCCGCCGAATTTATTCCGATCCCCAGTTATAAAGCTTATGCGGCGAAGCATCCGGGTACGATGGCTTCTTATAACAGGCGCGCGGAAGAAATTTTTATTGTTCAGGGGCAATACGGGAGTGTGCGGCATTGCCCTTGTTCACCAGGGGTTGTGCCCTGCGGGTACCATAATATTGATATGGGTGTCGGGTGCCCGTTTGAGTGTTCTTATTGTTTCTTGCAGAGTTACGCGAATGCTCCCGGGATTGTTATTCCCGCGTCTTTGGATGGCGCTTTTACAGCTTTCAGGCAATTCGGGAAAGATATCCGTGCCGGATCCGGGG
>JBAXBM010000165.1:0-5139 GCA_037141995.1 Candidatus Omnitrophota bacterium | reverse complement strand
GAATACATCAATAGCCGCAGCGGTGGTACCGCCTTTGGACGTGACTTTTTCACGCAGGGCCTTGGGTGATTCTTCGCTTTGAGCGAGCATTTTAGTACTGCCGGCGAGTATTTGATAAACAAGGAGGCGTGCGTCTTTCTCGGTAAACCCCAACTTCCGCGCCGCCCCCATCATGCATTCCACAAATAAAAAGACATAGGCCGGGCCGCTGCCGGAAACAGCGGTTACGGCATCCATCGCGCGTTCGGGCACAACCAGCGTCTGCCCCACAAGATCAAAAAAACCTTTCACCAAGGCAACATCCCCGGCGGTTGCTTTCCTGCCGCGGCACAGCCCGCTCATGCCGGCCCCTGCCATCGCCGGAAGGTTAGGCATAACCCTGACCACGCGCACCGCACCTCCCAGCTTCTTTTCAATTGATGCCGTTGTCACTCCCGCGGCAATGGATACCACAAGTTTTCTGCTCACAGGAAGGCTGCGCATCTCGGCAAGAACGTCCGGCAGGTCTTGCGGCTTAACCGCCAGGATAACCGCATCCGACACCTTGACCACATCGGCAACCATACCAAAAAGAACCTTGTATTTTTTCTTCAATGCCGCCTGCCGCTCGGCACGCGGCTCACAGGCATAACATATATGCTGACGGTGTATCCCCGCCAGGATCGCCTCACCCATATTGCCGCAGCCGATAAATCCTATTTTCATCTTGCCACTCCTTTGAATATCGCGGATCCGATCCGCACCATGGTTGCACCCTCTTCAATCGCGATTTCATAATCGCCACTCATCCCCATCGACACATGCTCCATGAAAGGGCGTCCAACGCTGACCCGCTCGAATAACGCCTTCAAACGACGAAAGACAGAACGAATCACCACGTTATCGCCGGTCAACGGCGCCATGGCCATCAACCCGCGGGTACGCACATTCCGGCACCCGTCAAGGTACACCAGGAGCGCCTCCAGATCTTCTTCAGCCACACCGAATTTCTGTTCCTCCCGGGCAATATCGACCTGCACCAGAATATCCTGCCGTTTGCCAACCGCCGCCGCGCGCTTGTCAATCTCCGCCGCCAGCTTAAGGCTGTCCACCGACTGGATCATATCAAATAAACGCACCGCATCTTTTACCTTATTGCTCTGCAAATGACCGATAAGATGTTTGACCGGCGCGCGCTCGGCCAATGTCAGCCGCGGGAATTTTTCTTCAGCCGCCTGGACGCGGTTTTCAGCAATATCCTTCAACCCGGCGGCAATGGCCAAATTAACATCGTCGGCAGAAGAATACTTCGTCACACCGATCAGTGTGACGGCGCGCGGATCCCGTCCGGCCCTGGCACACACAGCAGATATCTTCGCTAAAACAGTATCTACATTTTGTTTAATCATACCAAGCCCTGTGACTGTTAATTTTTCGTATACTTTAATCAGGAACGGATTGCGCCCGTTCCCCACAAAATATTTTTCAATAAATTGTATATCACAAATCAAACTTCCTCAACTCATCATCCATAAAAGGCTGTGAAGGGTCAAGGATCTCGGCCATCATGCGGTCCAGAGCTTCTTTATAAGGAACTAAAAAAACATCAGGCGCCGGCATAGGCATCCTGTCCCGTGATATCGTCCTGATCTTCGCTTCACGCAGGCTGAAAAGGCCGGCCTCAACGCGGCGGCCCGGATAAGCCTCAGCCATCATATGCACATAAAGCGGAAGCTGAAAAGAACCCATTGTTTCAAAAATCTCACGGCGGCCCGCATCCGGCGGCAGCGTTAATACCGGCGGGGGGACATCATCCGCACTCCCGGTTTTATAATCAAGGACCCGTATGGCGCCAGACATATCCTCCTCGATACGGTCAATCCGGGCCTTGAACCTGAACGTTCCTGACGGAAGTACGATCCTCGAAACATATTCTTTTTCCAGGCCGAGGATCGCGGCAATCCCGGCACACCGTTCTCGTTCAAAATCCAGGAATGCGCGCAATTTATGCTCCATGACCCCTCGCACCAGGAACGCTTCGGTGCGCATGCGCCGGCTCAGCGTTTCCTCAAAACGGCGGTTAAAAATAGCCCAAAGACGTTTTTCAAAAGATGCCCCGAAATCAGGCACCCTGCCGTCAAAAGGTTTATACAGCTCTTCCAAAAAGCCATGCATGAAATTTCCAATCAAAACGGCATCCGGCTCATCCAAAAGATCTTCATTTTCACGCAGACCCAGCACATAATTAATATAAAACGTATACGGATTGGCCACGTACGCATTCACACTGCTGGCAGAATAAGAAAAATCCTTGAGAAACGCGATCATCGCGGGAGTCTTGACCGCCATGCGCGGATGCTGATCCGCCCGAACCGCAAAACCTGCCCGGATTGTCGGAAACGGGTCTGTTTTCCCGTCTTGCACCTGCTTTTCCCAGACCAGTTCCTCCAAAAAACGGCTCGGCTCCTTCTCCTTATTCTTCTGACAGATAAGATGAACGGTCTTTGCCGAAGAAACAAGCCGCATGAACTGATAACGCTGGATCTCTTCCTCCAGGCTCAGGCTGTCCAGATCAAGTTGGCCCATGACCTCCCGCGGTATCAGTGACGCCCTCACGCGGATACTCGGCAAAATGCCCTCATTGGCATCCAGAACAATCACATGATCAAAATCAAGAGAACGCGTTTCCTCAAGGCCAAGTATCTGCAGGCCTTTGAGCGGCGTCCCCTGAAACCTCACCATCTCACGGCCAACATGCTCCTCAAATATACGAAAAAGATCTTCCCGTGAAAATATCTCACCTGAAAATGATGCATGCCGGAACTGCTCACCCACCTCATACATTCGCGCGGCGATATTAAGATTAAGCGGATAATTGCCCATAAAACTCCGGCGGATCGTTGCATCAAGAAGTCCCGCTAACGCGGCACCAAAAGACTGCAAATCCCTGAGCGTCTCCCATACGCCAAAAAACAGGCTGTGCATGCCGCGAAGGATCAGGATCAGCTTCTCTTCATCCACAGGAATCCCCATACCGGACAATGTCGCCGCCACCTCCGTAAAAACAATCCGCTCACGCACAACATCTTCCAGCGCAATAAAAGACCTTCCGGATATCTCCCCGCTAACACGCCCCTTCAAAACTTCCTCAATCTTATGGACCAGGATGCGCATGATAACCGCCCCGTCATCACCCTCTTCACGGCGCAGGTTCTTGACAAAAGGATGGCGGATCAATGCCAGATAATCACGGGCATAATAACGACCCTCCTTCATGGAAAGCTGCGCCTTAAAAACAGCCTGTATCAGAAGGTACAAACTGCCGCGGCGCAAAGGATATCCCATCGAAACATTAAAATCATCCGCCTTGACGGATAGCGTGGATAAAAGAGGCACAAGCGCTTCAGGATCCGGCAGCACAACAACCGTGCGATGCTTATCTCCAATCTCCTCCAGGACATCACGGGCAATTGCCGCTCCGCCATGAACATCCGCGGCAGAATAAATCCTGAGATCAAAAGAAACCGGTGTCGGCACCGTCCCCTCCTTGAGCTCCACCCCAAGCTGACCTGCGATATGCTCAAGCACCCGCCATTTCCGCTGGTCTCCCTGAAAAATCAGCGTTGCCCTGCCGCCGGTATGCAGCGCCCGCACAACACGGACTTCCGTTTTGTGAAAATAAAAGAAATTGGCAAAGATAATTTCATCATAACGTCCGGCATCCCACAATGAAACATTTTCTCCGGCCCTGCGGTATTGTTCCCCGCGCGTCGTCCTTCCTTCCGCTTTAAGCCGGGCATGAAAAACATCTCTCAACAGAAGGATCTTTTCCAGCATGCGGTTGATATTCTCGGGTACAGGATAACCGATATGCGCACTTTCTTGAATATTAATCAATGCCTCCGGGCCGACAGACTCAAGGTCCAGCTGATTAATAAAATTAAGAATATCCCCTGCCCATGGCAGGAATTTGGCAAACGACGAACGGCCCTTCAGGAGTTCCGGCGCGATTGCGTGCGCCAGCTGATACAGCGTGAACCGGTCTTCAAGGTCAGACGCCGCACGCAAATCACCCGTCACATTTGCCAATTCATTCATGAACGCATCCATGGTATAAAACTTCGGGGAAATAAACGATTTCCCGGAACGGCGCGCCAGCTCACGTTTTAAAAAATGCGCCGGCCGCTTGCCTCCGAAAACAACGGCAAGGCGGGCAGGATTTTTGCCCGCGGCCATATGCCCGCGCAGGATATAATCTGACAATTCACCGATAAAAGACTTTGTGAAATCTGTTGTAAATATACGCCCCATCAAACCTCCATCACAGCGGATTCACGGATAAAAACAAGATACCCTTTCACGCGCCGCCCGGGATAGATATCAGCGAGGATACTCATGTACGCCCTCACCTGCGCTCCGCCGCCGCCTTCAGCCGCGCGGCTGAGCTTGAAATCAATGACCGTTACCTGCGCCGGCGTTATCACGATCCGGTCAACCCGGCGGGTATGCCCGAAACGGTCCACACACTCCTGCTCCGTCAACACCTCAGCCCCGTCAACTTCAAAAAAGGGCCTCACCCCTTCATCCCGCAAAAGCCTCCGCAAATCCTCATGCATCCGCCTGTCAAATCCGGCATCAAACGGCGGCGCCAGCGCCGCATCAAGGGCCGCATCTAGTCCGCCCGGTGAAACGGCGCCGATGCGCGACAATACCGCATGAAAGGCCTCACCCTCCAGACGTTCAGGACGTACCGACAAAGCCTGGGCATCCATGAATTCATCATTTAAAAATGCGATCCAGTCCCGGCAAACAGAAGGCTGCAATTCAAGCCGCACATCGCCGGACTCCCTTTTCTTGAGAGGATAGACAGCCGCAGGCATCCCTACGGCATAAAGAATTTCCGGAACAAGATGCCGCGCCAGATTCACACCTTTACCCGCGCGCGGCGGGATAAAAACATACATTTCACAGGCGGCACGCGTTAACGCCACGTACACACTGTTCAATTCTGAAAAAAAAGTTTCCATCCCCACCCTTTTTTTCGCTTGGCCGCAGTCTCGATTTCCAGAAGGCGCCAGAGGGCGCTGTGAATTGCAAGGCGGACGGATGTCGATTTAGATCGTCTCGGGGATTCACTGTGCGCTTATAATCTTCATCTTG
>JBAXBM010000164.1:0-5159 GCA_037141995.1 Candidatus Omnitrophota bacterium | reverse complement strand
AGACCCGCTTTTAATCAAATGGGATTCGTCGAATCCTAAAGATATTTTTGCGGTTTATACCCATTACATTGATCGTGTAGATATAGAAGAAGGTGTTCTTTATCCCCATGATATTACCGGCATTAAAGGGATTGGATTTCATCACAATCAGGTTTATTTTATGACAGGTGATAATCACTTTTTAAAATACGGGCGTGACAAGCTTAAAATGGAGCCATTTCTTGATGAAACACATTTTAATCCGTCTATCACGGGGATTAATACTTTTTATCAAATCACCGCGTTCGAAGAAAATTTATTGTTTTTACATGGGGAAAATGGAAGTCTTTTATTTAATTTTCCTCCTTATCAAATATTGGATAAAGGCGTTGCCGGGATACAATTCCATGATCGAACTAAAATGCTCATGTACTGGACATCCGCGGCAGTAATGTTGCTGGATACCACCAGTGATTTCTTACCGGGGATAAAATCATTTCATCCCAGAGTTGCATTTCCCACAGGCGAAGATATCCAGCAATGTTTTTGGGGCAATATTGCGACGCATATTATTTGTAATGATAATGACAAAGTTTATTTTATTGAAGTTGAACCTGAAGGCGGCAAGCACCATGAATTTATCACAAATATCCGTAAAGGATCCGCCATTTATTATAATCATGAAACAAGCATCCTCTATTTCTTAAATGAACGCGGTATCTTTCACAAAATTCAGGTTGTTCCTGAACAAGGCATGGTTGATTATTTTTTAAGTCAAAGGTCGTAACTAAATGGCATTCAATTATTCTCGTCATGAATTAAGCCCGAGAGATCATTGCCTGGAGCGTTTTTTTGAGATTCTTCCTGGCACATTATCCTGGGGCATTATAATGGGGATGACAATCCTTTCGGTTGTTCAACCATTATGGGCTGCCGGCGCTATGGTGGCATTTGTGCTTTATTGGGTTTTAAGACTTGTTTATATGAATCTTTTCTTAGGCATATCTTATTCCAGGTTGTCTATTGAAAAAGAAACAGACTGGATGTCTTTGATTCATGGCCTGCATGATCCCGATCAACTTCTTAAGAGAATAGATCTTCAATACAAAGCCTCACGTACGCCGGGGCAGAAAATTTCTCAAATAATCCGTCACAATCAAATTGATCTTTTGCGAAAATCAGCCGACAGTCCGCCTCATCCCTCTACTATTTATCATTTGATTATTCTTCCGGTTGCTAAAGAGTCACGCCATATTATGGAGCCGAGTATCTTAAGCCTTGCCGACGGTATTTATCCAACGCAGCAAGTTATTTTTGTTGTTGCGCTTGAATCCAGGGCTTCAGCAGAAATAAAGAATGATGTTTATGATCTCCAGTCCAGGTATACTGCGAAATTTATGGATTTCCTGGTCTTTGAACATCCTGCTGATATTATGGGAGAATCAAGGGTAAAAGGTGCCAACGCCACATGGGCGGCTAAACATGCTGAAAAATGGTTGATTAATAAAAATATTCCTTTTGAACATGTGATTGTTTCCTGTTTTGATGCTGATACGGTCGCACATCGGGATTATTTGGCCTGTTTAACTTATTATTTTATGATTACGCCATCCAGGACCCGCGCCAGTTATCAACCGATACCGGTCTATTACAATAATCTTTGGGATGTACCTGGTTTTGCCAGGATTATTGATATCGGTGCCTCATTCTTCCAGCTTGTCGAGTGTACAAATCCAGAAAAATTGGTGACATTCTCAAGTCATAGTATGAGTTTTAAAGCACTTGTCGAAGTCGGGTTCTGGCCAGTAGATATGATTTCAGATGATTCCGCGATTTTTTGGAAATCTTTTATTCACTATGATGGACATTATCAGGTTGTACCGATTTACACCACTGTTTCCATGGATATTGCCGGGGGAGATACATCTCTGGAAACATTCATCAATATTTATAAACAGAAACGCCGCTGGGCCTGGGGTGTTGAAAATCTTCCCATTGTGATGCGCGCATTCCTGCAGTCTCCCAGGATATCATTTTACAAAAAAATAATGTTCAGCATCAGGCTTTTTGACATGTTCATATCCTGGGCCACTTTATCCTTCCTGCTTGTTATTATTAACTGGTTCCCTCTATTTTTTGCCGGGCGTGAATTCGGGACAACGACAATGTATTACATGGCCCCGAGGATTAAAGGTATTATTTTCAATCTTTCTTTGGCAGGCCTTGTTGTATGTATGTTCATCAGCTTGAAGCTTCTATCTACCAGTACGGCCCGATTACGGTTTCGGCAAAAAATCGTCCATATTTTTGACTGGTTTGCTATTCCTATTGTTATTTTGGCCCTCAGCTCTATTCCTGCGATCGATGCTCAAACTCGATTGATGTTTGGTAAGTACATGGAATTTAAAGTCACTGAGAAATATAGAAATCGAAAAGGATAACTATAATAACTGTTTTATTATCAGTTGATGGTGGATTAATTATCACTCGCCGGTCTCTGTTAGCAAGACACTTGAATTTACGTCACGTCCACACACGCACAGGATGATATTTTTGACAGGATAAATTGAAATTTTAAGGCATACCAATGACAATACTAACGTTTATAATCTATTATGCGATATGACCTGATCATTATTGGTGCTGGCGCGGCAGGACTTATGGCCGCGGCTGAGGCTGGAAAGCTCGGGTTGAAAGTGTTAATTCTCGAAAGCCAAGGTGAAGCTGGGTTAAAGCTTTTGATTACTGGCGGCGGACGATGTAACGCAACGCATGCACGCGTAACGGAGAAGGATTTTCATGCCGGTTGCCGGCATACCCTCAGGCATGTGCTCAAGGCGTTTTCCTCACAAGATGCTTTTTCTTTCTTTCAAACATGGGGAGCCCCGCTTTCACTTCAGCCATCCGGAGAATTTTTTTCAGCCGATGATCGTGCGCGTACTGTCCGTGACGCACTTCTCAAAGCAGTTTCCCATTACTGTGTTGAGATTGAATATAATAGCCGGGTTATTTCGATTGAGCCTGATGGTACAAGCTTTAATGTCTGTGGTGAAGGATTTCGAAAAATGGCAAAAAATATTCTATTAACTACAGGAGGTCTTTCTTATCCAGGCACTGGTTCAAAGGGTGACGGGTATGACCTGGCTATAAAAATCGGGCATCAACTCATTCCCATGCATCCGGCACTTGTTGCTTTAGTTTCCGGAAATAAAAGTTTTTCAACCCTTGCGGGAATTACGACACCGGTTCGTTTGTCATTATGGAACCGCAAGAATAAAGTTTTATCACTGGAAGGGGCTTTCCTTTTTACTCATCAAGGATTCAGCGGTCCGGCGGCGATGGAAATTGCCGGACCATGGTTAAGGGCAATGCAACAGGGATTTGCTGAAATCCGTGCCGATTTCTTACCCCCGATAAAAGGGGATAATATTGAGACCATCATTATTCCCGGGAACAGGCGCAGTATTAAAAATATTTTAACGGCATTTTTACCTGAAAGACTTATCCTGGTTTTAGCCGATCTGGCACAGCTTGATCCTTTGCGGCCGTCAGGTGAACTCCGTGCTGAGGAACGTCGAGCCCTGTCCCGCGTTTTAAGAGCATGCCCTTTGCCGGTGGCTGATACCGCTGGCTATTATAAAGCAGAAGTTACTGCCGGCGGAATTGACCTAAAAGAACTGAAAGGCGCCTCGCTGGAATCACGCCTGCAGGCAGGGCTTTATTTCGCCGGAGAAATCCTGGATGTTGACGGCCGTATCGGCGGTTTTAACCTTCAATGGGCATGGTCCAGCGGTGTTTCGGCTGCACGAGCCATAGCAAAAGAAATGACAGTATAAATATATTTTTATGATCTGTATTGCAAAACGTAAAACCATCAGGTATTATTATATAAACTTGAGCATTCCTTAAATTTCCTAAACATCAATATTTCTTTCCTGAACCAGATTCCCATGATTTCTTATAACCATCACACACTGGATCAATATCTTGATGAACTTTCCCAGCGTCAGCCTGTACCAGGCGGCGGTTCAGCCGCAGCTATATCCGGTGCTTTGGGAGCCGCGCTTATCGCGATGTCAGCACGTTACGGATTGGGCAAAGGGAAAAGTGAGCCTGTAGAGCAAAAAATCAATGATATTATTGCGATTGCCGATAAGGCACGCCTGCAGTTCCTTTTTCTCGCGGGACGTGATGCCGAGGCATATCAAAAAGTACTTCAAACACGAAAAGCGGCAGATAAAGTTGCACATAATAAAGCTCTGGCTGAAGCTGCTGCGGTACCGTGCGATATTATGTATTTGTGTGAAAATTGTTTATTGCTGACACCGTATCTTTTCCAGGAAGGTAATCCGTTTTTATTCAGTGATGTGAAAGCCGCCGAAGCTTTTCTCCGATCAGCCATTGATGTTGCCCGTATTATGCAGGAAGTTAACACATGAGAGCTACATTACTTGACGGTAACGTATTCGCACGTGAAACCATTGCCACCTTAAAAACTGAAGTCGCCCGGCTCAAAGCCCTGACAGGCGTTATCCCGCACTTTGTCAATATTGTCATCGGGAATGACGCCAGTGCCGCATCTTACGGACGTTCTCAAAAACGTGCGGCTGAAGCCATCGGCATTGATTATCAATTTACTCAATTATCATCGCAGATAACCCAGAAAGACCTTCTCGATCTGATTGCCCTTCTTAACAATGATCCTGGTATCCACGGCATCATGCTTCATAAACCTGTTCCTGATCATATTAATTTTGATCAGTCCATTAATGCCATTAATCCGGGCAAAGATATGGAAGGGATGGGGGTTGTAAATTTGGGCAGGCTTTTTATGGGAAAAACAAAGATTATCCCATGCACGCCGGCTGCCGCAATGGCACTACTATCATTAAGCGGCCTAGATCTAGCCGGAAAAAATGCCGTGATTATCGGACGCAGCGAGATTGTGGGAAAACCAATGATTATGTTGCTTCTGGACAAAAACGCCACGGTAACAGTATGCCATAGCGGAACAAGCCGTTCGGGAAATCTTGAACATCACGTTAGATCAGCTCAAGTGCTGGTAGTGGCGATAGGACAACCTGGTTTTATCAAAGGAGATTGGGTCCGTGATGGGGCAGTTGTTATCGATGTTGGCATTAATGCCGTTGATGGCAAAATTACAGGTGATGTTGAGTTCG
>JBAXBM010000163.1:0-5174 GCA_037141995.1 Candidatus Omnitrophota bacterium | reverse complement strand
CGAATGTCGAAAGCCCTTTCAAATACGTCGCCAGCTCCGACCTATCCTCTATCGCCTGTTCATAATTATCAGAACGCCCATCATTCTTGCAGAGTCTCATAAGGACCATGGAATCTTTCTCCTCAGGCCCAACAACATCCCGATTGATCCACACCCCGCCAGGAACAAGCTCCCGATAACGATTGGAGATGAACTGAAGAAGATCCGCCTGACTACCATAGGAAACAATCTCATGCGTCAAAGACGACGTATGGATCGTATTCATCGACCCCTCATCAAAAACCAGATCCATGACCGCGTTCTTTTTTGAGAAGAATACGAACGGACTGTTGAAATCGCCGTTGTGTTTACGCTGCAAGCAGAGGTCATACAGATGCCGGGCGACCTCGATGCCATAAAAGTCGCTCTCCCGGAACCGGACGTCCTGACACGCAAGCTTGATCCACGACCCGGCGGAACAGCCAATATCCCCGACGCGGCCAGACTGAATAAAAGAAGCCGTATCTTCATACTTCAAACCTGCGATCTCATCCATCTGGCGTACGTAACTGTTATAGTCACGGGTAGAAGTAATATCCCCATCGTCCCCGATCATGCGATCGCTAAAAAGCATCTTTGCCTTCTGGCCAAGACGATACTCCTGCCAAATGCTGGCTGAAGCCGGATGAATCTTGGCCGCCAGCACCTGATCCTTCTCCCAATCAGCAGACCGCGCGATCCGCTCGACCAGATCCCAGGGATTTTCCGTCTTCATCTTATATGTTGCCCTGTCGCCCAACTCAGCAGGAAGAATACGAAATCCAAGCCGAGCGTACATTTCCAGAACCGGCGTTGAGCACAAGACTACCGCATTCTTAGGCGAAAGATCAAAACACTCATCGCTCTCATGCCGGATCTTCTTGATCGTATAACGGGCAAAGTTATCCAGGTGACCAACGTCATCGACGCCGTAAATATAGCTTGGAACTCCCAGACCGGCAGAAAAAACCTGAAGACCCATGGCCCTGAGATAAAACGGAAGCGGATTACGGCGGGTATTGGAATGGTTGGCGGAAGTCACGGCGAAGATCAGACCGCTCACTTCCATCTTCTGGAAAGGCTTCCCATCAACATCAACGGCACCTTCAAACTGCACCGCAATGACCTGCTTCAAATAATCAAACTGAAAGCTGGTCAATAAATGATGCCGGCCTGGGAAAAGGATATACATAGCAATTCAACTTCGTTTTTTGCTTACTTTTGGGGTTCATTCCCCGCATGAATCCGCTCACGAACTTCGCATTTTGTATAAATTGCGAAGTTCACTTCTCCGTCTTCATGCTGCAAGACTATAAAACCGGCGCAGCTCTGCGATCACGCTGGCACTATCAGTACCCGGGATCCCAAGATTCTTGAGATCCACCGGCTCATCACCCATCGCATCGAGAAAGGCCGCGATATCTTTGCGGATCGTGGCCGGAACATTGGGGACCTGCCCGGGATCAATAACGCGATAGAGGCGAAAAATATCATTCTTGTGTTTCGCGATCGATTTGCTATCGACCTGCTCACCCTTCGTCTTGCGCTCTGTCAGATCAAGCCAGGCACGTGCCTTGAGCGGGATCAGATGTTCCGACCCGACAACAGAGACGCCCTGGACCATTTTCTTTCCCGAATGAAGAAAACCATAATAATCATCATTAAGAAGAATAGCCGACAGGCTGTCAATATCCTCGCCCACCGGGATCGGCGTCAGATGGCTTCCTGCGGCCAAAGGAAACGCACCCGGCTTTCTGGAGAAAAGCTCGAGCATCCAGGGATAATCATCTTCCGCTGGCTCCATAAAACGGTAATAGCGCTTCTCACCCGATGAGCTCTGCTGGACCTTATACTTCCCGGCGCGGATGAACTCCCAGAACGCCTCTCCAAAAGCCTTGTCGAGCACTTCAACGCAAAGAACAATATCAAGATCCTTTGTGCCGCGAAACGGCAGAGCCGCCTCCTGCATGATCAGGTCGCAGGCCGCGCCCCCGATCAACACATATTGATGGGCATGATCCTTGAAATGTTCCTGAAACCGCTGTATCCCTCTTACCATTTGAAACTCCTTAACAGATCATCCAGCGCGGACTGCACGCGCTCATCATGGCTATCCTTCAGAGACAAGTACACCGAGATCTTGTCGGCGCATCCGTCCTTGGAAAAACGGTCCGGCGGATACTTCCAGATCTCAACCTCAACCGCACCACGGTCAGGCGCCGGAATGATATGACCACGATGCTCCTGTGCCAAATGCTTCCAATCATTGTACGACACAGCCACGGTCCTGGCTTCCGGTTCATTGATCATAGACCACTTTGCTAATGCCGTATGGCCAGCCGGGAAGGCCCTCTTAAAATTCAGACTTGTGACATAAACGCGTTTCTTAACCGGGGTCTTGAGATACGGCTGAACCTGACCCCAAAGCTCTTTGCGGTTCATGCTAAAACGCAGGCAGCGGTTCTTCCCCGCCACCGTATGTTCACCGATCCCGAGCGCCGCCAGCTCATCAAAGGCGCGCGTCATGGTCATGGCAGAAACCTCAAGGACCGCCGCAACCTCGGCCGGCGTGAGCGTCAATTTCTCACTCTGATAGAGCGCATAAAGAACAAGCATCTGCGTTGCCGGCCGCAAAACCGGTCTCTTGGTACGAAGGGTCTTTAGGTACTCCTTGAGATCAATGGCCAGAAACGGCAGATACATCTGGTTCCCTGGAACAACAAATGGGACCTTTTGTTCAATGAGGCGCTTGCGATCATAGAAGTTGACCGCCTCCGCAACATAGACAACATCCATGCCGCAACGACCGCGCACCTGCTCAAGCTGCTTGGCGATAACAGCCGGCGTGAGCGCGACATCCTTTTCACCTGCCATGATCAGGCATGTCCCTTTGAGCCACTTCAGGCTGAAAAAGCGATAGCCTTCCCTTAAATAAGCTGGATAATTGGCGGCATCGGGAAAAGGATACACCGCGGCCTCTATTCCAAGGTTCGCCAGAAGGTATTTTTGAAGCGCTTCCACTATTTTATCCATAAATGCTCCTTAACATCACAATGCAACAATAACATATAATATGATATTGTGCAAATATAATGTTAGCATCACTGGCAGCGAATAGAAAACGCGGCAGGACGAAAGCTGTTTCGCGCGCCACCCTGTAACAAGAACCATTATTTTTTTGGGTAACTTCGTCTACAAATTTCAAAACTGTCGCCAAGGATACCCGGCATTATCGTCGATTCTAAGAAAAATATGGCGGAACTTCCTCCCGTTTGCCCACAAGCATAACAAACCTTAAATAATATCAAGACCGATGCTTTCTAAATACTCAAACGTCCCGTTATAAAACTCTGGATCCCTAGTTGGGTCCTTAGCATCACCAGGCGGGACCACAATGACCATCCCCTGCCGGGCACGGGTTAATAAGACACGGTAGGCATTCTTCAAATAAATCTTTCTTTCAGCCTTATTTATCTTATTCCAACGATCACCGCAAAAAGATCTATGCTCCCAACCTGATTTCGTATGTCTAAAGTCCGCATCCCACGTAACACAAACCCAGTCTAACTCCAGTCCTTGTACATGAAATTCCGTCGCCACATCCTCAAGATAATAAGATGACCGCACATCCTCCTTACCATCAAGAAACCAATGCACTGGGTCCATCGGAGACTTAACATCAATTGCATACGGCTTCAACCGCTCTGCTTGCGACGAAACCACAACGCCATACCTCTCCGTGCCTCTAGCCTGTTTTCTCAACCACTCCCTGGCCTTAGCCTGGTCACGTGTAATCACAATAGGATATTTATCCTTCAATAAATTAAACGTCTGTTTTGCATCATCCAAATAAAGATCAAGCAGCTGCTTAACCCATAATGAGACATGTTCAGCCCGAAAAGACCGCATTGAAACTGAGAGATGAAGCTAAGGCTTATATTCCACATGCCCACGCCCCTGTAATAAAGTCTTTAGAGTATCCCCGGCGCCATATTCACTGTCAGAAAGACGCGGGGAAATATAAACATGCCATTGAGGGAAAAATCGATTTAACGATTCAATCCACTCAGCAATACCTGCTTCCCCTGTATTTATCTCCTGGCCGCCACCAACAAGGCAAACTATAACAGCCCAGTCTTGATGACGATCCAAGCACGAGATCAAAAACTCCGGCTCTGATTGGTTAAATCCTGGCCTATTCTTCTTACGTCGCATGAAGTTGCATGTCTGCTCTTTATTCCAAGCACGCTGTGCTTCATCGAACAAAACCACATGCTCATGGAGAGGCCCCGAATCCAGCAGACATTCATCCCTAAAATGATGAACATTTTGGATAAACGCCTTCACTTCACTCATTGCTTCGCCTTTTTTAATCCGATTCCCCTGCTCTTTACCACGACTAACTTTGTCTCGCGCCAAAGCTTCACAAAGAATTTTTACCAGCGGACCATTTCCTGATAAATAAACACTGTAAAGAGAGCTGTTTTTATCATTATGGGTCGTGGAAATATTCAGACCTACCAAAGTCTTCCCCGCTCCTGGCACTCCTGTCACAAAACAAATGGACTTTTGTGAGCGTTCTTTAGAATCACGGATAATCTCAGCGAGTGAGCTTGATGTTTGACTTAAGTTAATGACACCCGCATCACTGCGAGAAATATCTTCAACCGAATGACGATTGTAAAGGGCCATTGCCGCTTCAATAATCGTTGGGGTTGGTGAATATCGTCCACTTTCCCAGTGAGCGGCACTAACAGCTTGCCCATCGAAAAGAGATAAAACTCTTTCTATGACCTCCCTTAAAAGATGGATATTTGTTCTAATCGGGAAGAATACTTTGTCATTGTGGGGCGTCAATGCAATGACTAGCTCGGCATCTTTAGATTCCGTTGCAATCAGAACAGGCGCAATAAAATGATCATGGCTTGTTTCGTGGAAATTCTTCAGATCTAAGGCATAATCCCAAACCTGATCTTCGGCTGATACGATAAAAGCTTTTTCTCCAACCTTAAACTCAAGAACAAAAATCACCGTCCCAATCAAAAGCACCACATCGATACGTCGACCCATACGAGGGATCGAATACTCAAAATAAACTGACTGGACTTACCCCGATTTAGTGGACAGTTGCTGGCGAGAGAATTTTAGCATTCTCA
>JBAXBM010000162.1:0-5207 GCA_037141995.1 Candidatus Omnitrophota bacterium | reverse complement strand
ATCTACATGATTAAAATAAATATGCGCATCGCCCAGCGTATGAATAAAAAAACCAGGGACAAGACGGCACTCACGGGCAACCATGCTGAGTAAAAGAGCATAACTGGCAATGTTAAACGGAACCCCCAGCGCAATATCAGCTGAACGCTGATAAAGTTGACAATCCAGTCGGCCATCAACCACATAAAACTGAAAAAAAGCATGGCATGGCGGCAAGGCCATACGCTCAATATCACCGGCATTCCAGGCAGTAACAATCAGGCGCCTTGAATCAGGCGTTTTTTTGATCATTTCAATGACTTGCGTGATCTGATCAAGATGCTCCCGGACATACCCCCCTCGACCATCTCCTACAAATTTTTCCCATTTACGCCATTGATAACCATAAATCGGACCAAGTTCCCCCGTAGCATCCGCCCAGGCATTCCATATCGGCGTATACGGCTTGAGCCCGTCATTAATATTGGTCGCCCCGCGTAAAAACCAAAGCAGTTCATGCACAACAGCATCAAAAAGAATTTTCTTGGTAGTAACAAGCGGGAACCCTTCACGAAGATCATATCTTGATTGATAACCAAAAACCGAAAAAGTTCCGGTCCCGGTACGATCAGTCTTTTTCGCGCCATGATCAAGCACATGACGCACAAGGTCAAGATATTGCCGCATCACCAACTCCGTCTATTTTTTAAACAACAAGTCTTTTATTATAACCCTCATAAAAAACGGTTTCAATCAATAATATCTTTTAAAATACTCACATCCCACTTTCAGAACTCCGTTTAAAAAGAAACGCCGACCATTCTTTTCCTTTACAAATTTTCAGGCACTTCACCCCAGCGGATACCGAATATTCTTTCTTAATAAGCGGCATATTTTTCAATGAGATACCTGAAATCACAAGATGTCCTCCCGGCACAACGCAAGAAATAATCTTTTGACGGAACTTCAGCAAATCATGGGTGATTAAATTTGCCGCGACAAGATTAAACGCACGTGACGGAACATACCGCGCCACATCCGATACCTTCAGCACATCACATGTCAAACCATTGGCTTTTAAATTTTGCCGGGCAGCCGCCACCGCATCAACGTCAATATCAATAGCCGCTACATACCGGGCGCCTGACCTGAAAGCCACTACACCAAGAATCCCTGTTCCTGTTCCAATATCAAGAAAACTCTCAAATTGATGCTGTAACCTTTCAATAAGCCCCGCTGAAAAACGCGTTGTTTCATGCAAGCCCGTACCAAAAGCTGCCGTCGTATCAAGATAAAGCGGCACCTTACCAGGAGGGCACTTCACCCCGGTCAAAAAAAGAGGCATCACATAAAGCCTGGATGTCAGCGCAAAGGGCTTCCATCCTTTTTTCCAGCGGGTTTCCCAATCCGATTTTCGATGAACACGCAAAGACAAGCTCACCCGCTTCAACTTCATTGATCGCAACGCTGTCAGAAGGTGTCGTGCCAACGCCTCTCTCTGAAAAAACACAGACATCTTTCTTTGATGCCCCGCTTCCTCTTCAACAATATTTTCAACAGCCACCCCCCGGCTTACTAAAAACAGGCGCATCAACTCACCCGACAAATCCTTTTTTGTTAAACGCATTAAAACTTCATACTGTATCTTCACTGGATTCCCATCATTCCCCGGCATCATTTTGGCTCCCAATAAAAAGGGCCGTCGTATTCTATCGACGGCCCTTGCATCTCAAACTAATTCATTCCCACCAACATCACGTCTTTTTGCCCTGATTGGCGACTCCGGCAATTTTAGCCTGGATTTTTGCCTGATCACCCAAATAATAATCCCTGACAAATCCAAGATTCTTGTCAAGCTCGATAACCAACGGGATAGCTGTCGGGATATTAAGCTCCGCAATATCCAAATCACTAACACCCTTAATATGTTTCACCAATGCGCGCAGGGAATTTCCATGCGCCGCGATAATAATTTTCTCTCCTTTAAGGATTTTCGGCACAATCTCAACAAACCAGTACGGCAACACACGCGCAACACAATCCTTCAAACACTCCGTTAATGGCAGCTGCTCAGGCGCAACATCCGCATAACGAGGATCTTTCCCCGGATACATGGCATCGTCATACGCAAGCGGGGGCGGCGGGACATCATAACTGCGACGCCATTGCTTAAACTTTTCCTCACCATATTTTTTAAGCGTATCCGCTTTATCAAGCCCCTGCAGCGCACCATAATGACGCTCATTCAAACGCCAACTTTTTCTAACAGGGATCCATAATAAATCCATTTTATCAAGCGCAACATTCAGGGTGTTATTGGCACGGCGCAAAAGGGATGTGTACGCCAAATCAAATACATATCCATCTTTCTTAAGAACCTCCCCCGCCTCCTGCGCTTCAGCCAATCCATTCGGAGCAAGATCAACATCGACCCACCCGGTAAACCGGTTTTCCTTATTCCAGGTGCTTTCTCCATGACGCAATAAAACAACCTTATAAGATGACATACCCATTGACCCTTTCATTTAAATTGAAAACCATGACTTCTGTAAGGGATAAAAAATTTCAGGCGGAAGAAATTTATTTCTTGATTTTAATTTTATTGTCTTTGCCATTTTTGGGCATATGATATTCAACCCAGGCGGAAGCATAATGATCAAACCAATCATTCGTTGCGGCGTCAAACCCGATATCATATCCAACCATCTCACTCTGAAGCCACTTATGGCGATTGATTTCCTCAACAACTTCTTTATCCTGAAGCATCTTTTCACGATCCATTAGCAGACATCCTTTCATTTAACCCGCTGGTTCACAACCATACCAAGGGTTTGAACTCAAGCTTTTTCTGGACGAGACCAACAAAGTCTACCACACGATCTACGCTTCAATGATAGCAATATATTATGCCCGATCAGGATAACCGTCAAATAAAATCTTTTTCTATTTAAAATGCAAATATATGCAATTTCTAAAGTTATAACTTAACAATTCCGGCGCGGCATGACACGCCTCAAATGAAAAATTGCCACAGCAAAAGCAGCCGCGACATTCAATGAATTCTTGACACCCGCCATAGGTATCTCAATCGCCGTGTCCGCCAGCGCGGCCAAAGCATCCGCAACACCATCAATTTCATTCCCCAGGACCAAACATACAGCCCCGGAAGGTACATAGTCTTCATACAACACCGCCCCCTCCGCCTGTTCTAAAAGGACAATCTGATACCCCAAACCTCTATAATACTCAACAACAGAAAGCACCTCGCGCGCATACTCCCACGGAACACTCTCCTCAGCCCCCAACGCCGTCCTGGCAATCTCACCTCGAGGCGGATAACCCGTAATCCCGCAAAGCCACAACTTTTCAATCCCCGCGCCATCAGCCGTACGAAAAACAGCTCCCACATTATTTAAACTGCGAACATTATCCAGCACAACAACAACAGGAATCCGCGGAGCCGCAGAAGAAGCAGCTTGGCGCAATACTATTTCTTCATGCGTCAATTTTCGCATACAGAGGCCTTCTGTTAAAGATACAGGCTAAAGTATAATCATGGCGTCACCATAACTATAAAACCTGTACTTCTCCCGAACAGCCTCTTCATACGCCCGACGAATAAGTTCCAGCCCGCCAAAAGCCGCCACAAGCATTAAAAGCGTACTGCGGGGAAGATGGAAATTAGTAATAAGGCTATCCGTCATTTTAAATTGCGCCCCAGGGTACATAAAAATATCCGTCCATCCCGAAGTTTTTCCCGTCCTCGCGAATGTTTCCAACGTACGGCAACTGGTTGTCCCGACCGCAACTACCCGACGCCCAACGGACCTTGCCTCCAGGCAAGATTGGACAGATTCCGCGCTGATCACATACTCTTCTGCATGCATAGGATGCCGTGAAATATCTTCCGTCTCAACAGGCTTAAAAGTACCATAATTAACATGCAACGTAAGCTCAGCAAAATCATGCCCGGCTGATTTAAGGGTATTCATCAACGGCCTGGTAAAATGCAGGCCGGCCGTCGGAGCGGCAACAGAACCGGAACATCTGGCATAAACAGTTTGATAATTAACACGGTCTGTTAGATCATCCGGACGCTTGATATACGGCGGCAAAGGAATATGTCCAATCTTTTCCATTTCACCCACAACATCATCCCGATCAAACTCAACAATACGTGCCGCACGATTCACCAGCCTGGCCGCCACTCCTCCGGCAAACAAAAGCCGCTCACCATCACGTATCTTTTTTAAAGGTTTCAGCATCGCCTCAAAACAGCGTCCCTCCAGATGCCGCAATAAAAAAACTTCAACCTCTCCGCCTGAAAATTCCCTGCGCCCGATCAATCGCGCCGGAATCACCCTGGTATTATTGACAACCACTAAACTAGGAGAAAGAAGGTAATCACCAACATTCCGGAAAATATCATGGAAAATAGCGCCTTTCTGACGATCAACGACCAATAGTCGCGCTTCATCGCGGCAGGAAGACGGATGCTGGGCTATCAGAGATTCAGGAAGAAAATAATCAAAATCGCTCAAGCGCATGTCAGATAGACCCATTTCATGATAAAAAATAAAGCATTATCAACGCGAATAATAATCATTTCCGAAAAAACCTTGCACCTTTCAGGCTTAATCATAAAATAGAATAAGAAAGGATCTCCTATGCTCTTAAGCAATACACTGAACAAAATGCGCCAATGGGATAAACGTTCAAACCAATGGTTTTCAAAGAACTTTTCAGTTCTGCTGTTTGAAATCGTCCTGGCTGTTATCTTTGTTTTTTTTATTGATTACATGATGAATATCATTGCCATCAGTGATCAAGTAAAAAAAGCGAATATCACTGAGCAAATACTCATGTCACAGGCAGGCCTCACGCTCCTGGTGGTACTCCTCCTGCTCTTTAACTCGTTCCTGATGCTTTATCTTTTCAATAATATTTTAAGGATCAGCGGCCTGCTGAAAAACCTTGATTATCACCTGAGTCGCCGCCGCACACCCCGGGAAGATGATATTTAAAAATAGAAACTAAAAATACTCATTACTCACCTCTTCGGCTTTAGCGCAAATCGCCGCCCAAAAATCTTTTGGTTTGTAAGCGTCAAGCCGGTAACGCAGCATATTTTTATATCCGGCCTCAGCAATGCTGGTTGACACACAATAAACAGCCGCACTGTTTAACCCCGGTATGTTCCGCCCCAAAACAACCGGCATGCGCATCTC
>JBAXBM010000161.1:0-5272 GCA_037141995.1 Candidatus Omnitrophota bacterium | reverse complement strand
ATCTTCATCCTTGACGCGGATACGTTTCAATTCATACAGATCCCTGCCTCCGTGATCTTTCCCACGATTAGTCGCCACAGCCGCCGCATATCCCGCCTCCTTAAGCCCCATTTTAACAGCAGGATTAAACCCGCCGATGGGGTAAGAAAAAAACAATACCGGCCGGCCAAGCCGCGTTTCAATCAGCCGTTTGCTTTCCTTGATCTCAAACAGCGCTTCCTCTGGTTTGACATCAGGAATATAAATCCCCGTAAGCGTATGACTCCCGAACGTGATGCCATGCGCCGACATTTCCCTTGCCTGCGCCCATGTCAAGCGCCCCCGATTCCCCACATTCGCGGCCTCAACAAATATCGCTGCCGGAAATTGCCGGGCAAGAAGCTGCGGATACACATGCGTAAAATTATTATCATACCCATCATCAAACGTAAGCACAACACTTTTACGATCCACGCCCTTCCCCATCCTGATCCTGCCAACCAGCTCCTCCAGCGTAATCACATGAAAACCATGTTGTTGGATGAAATTCATTTGCCGCACAAAATTTTCAGGACGCACATTATTCAGCGGCTCAAACCATGCCGGCGCGACAGAATGATACATAAGGATCGGAACCTGATAACGCGGGACCAGCCAGATTCCCGCCAACAGTATCATGGCCGTCACAAGTCCGGCGGCGGTTATTAATTTCTTCTTCATAGGGATCACAAAGATGCTAATTTCTCTTTCACAATTTCACTGACAAGCCTGCCGTCAGCAGATCCCCCCAGCCGCTCACGCGCTATTTTCATAACACTTCCCATGTCTTTCACCGAAGAAGCGCCGGTCTCCGCGATCACCGCATCAACCACCCGCCGGATCTCCACGGCGGGAACCTCGGCTGGAAGGTATGCTTTCATAATTTCCAGCTCCACTTTTTCTTTAGCCGCGAGTTCAGGTCGGCCGCCTTTTTCAAATTGTTCTATGGAATCCTGACGCTGTTTAATCTGTTTCTTGATCACCGCGATAACCTCATCATCGCTAACCGCTTCCAGCCGTTTATCCACCTTGACCTGCTTGATCATGGCGCGCAGGTAATTGACAGCCGCCGACTTTTCAGCCGCCTTATCTTTCATCGCCTGAACATAATCTTTATTGATACGATCATCAAGAGACATGCTTTCCCCTTTATAAAATTTAATAATTTTTTATATTAATCACTTTATGGCGTGATTTCAACCCCTTTATAATCTCTATACGGGAAGACCGCACCCCGTAATATTCCGCCAATAAATCCACCAAAGCCTCATTCGCTTTTCCATCAACAGGCGGTGCTGTCAATTGCACCCTGATACCACCTTCAACCTCATGAACCATATTCTTTTTCGCGCCAGGAATAACCTTAACTTGAATGATCATGGATCACCAGACGATATAATATAAAAACAAATCTGCATCTAGAACATATACTTCTGCGCATCCGTCCTGAGCCAAAGCCTGCGCGCGCGCCAATCAGGACAATACCTGAATACTTCATGCCAAAAAGCCGGTGAATGATCCATCCGCCTGACATGGGACAGTTCGTGAATCACAACATATTCCATGATTTCCAGAGGGAACGCCATCATGCGCCAGTTGAGCTGAACACAGCGCGACCTGGCGCTATAACTGCCCCACAATCGTTCCTGATCCTTGACAACAACCCCGGGAACAGGCAATCCCATCCGGCCAGCCCACTGCGTCACAAGCTTCGGAAAAACTTTGCTTGCCGTCAACCGGTACCACTTTGTGATCAACCGCCGCCTGTCAGCAGGCGTGCCTTTAACCTTCCATCCGCCTTGAAAATCTTCAAGCCAGGGACTCCCGGCATCCTCCGCAATACATTCCAGATGATAAACATCACCTTGAACATACAAGATACCCCCTGACACAAAAACATCGCCCCCGCCAGGAGAACGCCCCCGGATTTCTTCCAAAGCACGCCGGATCCAGGCATCTTTCCGCAATAGAAAATCCTGTATATCCCTATCCGGCATACCCACCGGAGCGCTAACATGAACCCCGTTAACCCCGACACGGACCTGAAGCGTTCTGCGACGCGATGAACGAATAATCTGACAATCCATAAAAATAAAACCGAAGCAGACTTGCGCCGGCTTCGGTTCATTCACGTAAGACGGAACATTTTACTTGAATTCGACTTTTATATCCACCTTGGGATCTTCACGCTTGATCGACAAATCCCGTCCATCTTTAATCATATAGCCATTATTACCGTAAAGCGACTCTAATCTGTCATGTTGCTGCTGAGCGGCGCGCTTCATGGCCAAAGCTTCCTTTTCCAACATGTGGATATTCTTTTTAACGACCCTTATGTGCTTTCGGTAAGCAAGTATTTTTGTTTTCGTATCCAAAGAACTTGGGATCCCAGGCAGAAAAACAGAAAGATCTTTACGCGCTGTCTCAAGATCTCCCTGCAAACGCTTATTTTTGACCTTGAACGCATTAATCATCGCTTCAAGCGACTCGCCCTTGGCCTTAGCTTTTTCTTTATAATGCTCAAAAGACTGCACCGTCCAATTCATCTCCTCGTTCATGGCCTGAAGCGATGCCAACTGGGAGCGTGAGATAGCAAGCTCCGCGTTCGCCGCTTCAAGTTTTATCGTCAACTCAGCCACTTTCTTATTGGCCGTATCCAAAAACCCCTTGGTCTCCTGATATTCTTTAATATAATGCCGCAAATTGACAGACTGTTCCTGCGCCGCAGACTCCATGGTCGTAACCGCCTGCTGGATTGTCCTGTAATTAAAAAACCAGATCACCAGCGTGCACAGCGTCAATCCTCCAGTTACAACCAAAAAAACAACCCTGAAACTTATTTTATTCTTTAAATCAGCCATAACTTCACTCATCATCCTTTTAAATCAAGGATCCTATTGTTTATAAAAAGTTTTGACCAGTATATCTTCACTGAGCCATAAAAACAAGAAATTTTCACAGCCTCATATCGAGAGAACTATTTCTTCTTGAAAAGATCCAAAACAGCATTCACAGCGTCTGCGGCCTTGGGCGTCCCAAAAACCTGCTGCAGCGCATCGCCTCCTTGTGATGCGATCATCTTTTTTGCGAGGTATTGCATGTCTGGCTGCACCTTCACCTTCAACAACGTACCGCTGATGTTAATCGGAAGGTATATCCGCCCCTGCTCGTCCTTAAGGCCGGCCAGATCATTGGCTTTTTCAACCAAACGATCTGAGACTGTTTTTGCAAGATGAACATCAACCTTAAACTCAACAGGTCCGGACAGCTTGACCTTGCCCTGGCCTTGAACCTCCAGATCAGGTGTCATCATATTGGCATTGGAAACAAGTATATCTCCATCGGCAACGTGCAGCTTGGCGTTACATATATCAAGATGTGTTATCCCTTGATTGGCATCTTTTTGAATATCAACCGGAAGCCATGCCATGACACTATCCAGAACCCCGGGCAACATCGGGATTTTTCCAACCCCAAGGGATAAAAGATTCACGTTATCAATCCGGCCGTTCTTTATTTCCGCCTGTGCGTCAGCCTTAAGCGAAGCCATAACCCCATCCGGCGTTTTGCCGCTAAACTTAACATCCCCTGAAGCAAAAGCAGACCCGCTCATTTTGATCGGAAGTTTATAATTGACCAGCAAGGCTTCAAGATCAAGACTGTCAGCACTAAAAACAGCGCTGACATCCGGCACACCCATATAACCTGAAACCATGGCTGTACCCTTGACTTTTCCTCCGGCGATAGAAAACTCAAAATTCTTTACATTAATATTCTTTGCGTCAATATCAGCTTTGACATAAATATCCTTCATCATATCCGGCATCAACGCAGAAGCAACCTCCCCCTTCTCAAAAGAAACCTGCCCTTTGAGCGCTGACAGGCCTCTCGCTCCGGCACTCATATCATCCGCTGCCAACGTAACAACACCGCCTAGTATCTTCAATCCCGCCGGATTGACCATGGGGAGCTCTTTTTTAAGGCGATCAAGATCAATCATAGAAATATCGAGTGCTGCCTTGAAACCCGTCACATGCACGGCCTGTTTGGCAATATCCAGCGCAAAATCAGCATCGGCCTTCAAATTCTGCATCTTGGCAAAAACAGAGGCCTTAACCATTCCATGAAAAGGACGGGAAAGAGAGAGGTCATTTACCTGAAAATCCAGCTGATCAATCCGTAAAACAAGTTCAGGAGACACCATCCTGTCAATAAAAGTAACCTCTGCCCCTGTGATCTCCATATTTTTTACAAGCAGCGCCAGTATCTCCGCTGGAAGCTTCTGTGCCTTCCCCGAAGTATCCGGCTGGCCGGCAAATGAGCCAGCCGGGGGCGTCGATTTGCCAATGCCCGCGACATTAATAGCCCCTTCAGCCGAACGGATGATAACAACCCGCGGCGCATCCACAAAAATATCTGTAACCTGGATGCGGTGCTCCCATAACAGCGCACGGAGATTCAACCCAACCTCAACACGATCAACCGTAAAAAATGGTTTGGACGAAAATACCGGATCATCTGCCAGCGCCATATTGCTGATTTGAAGCACTATCCCCTGGGTGAATGAAAACCCGAGGCTGGCTTGCTCGACATTAAAGTCACGCCCCAACGAAGTTGACACCTGACTGGCAATTTGCGGCAGATGTTTATTCAAATCGAAGGTCTTGAAAAAAATAATCAGCGCAATGATCAATAGTAGCAACAGAGAAATAAATGAAAGGAATACAACCTTTAAAACCCGCATCATAATCATCTCCATTCTATTCCCGGGGGGAATACATATGCAATCAAATACTTCAATCCCTTGAAATTAATGGCCTGCGTTTTGATCAAGCACGTCCAGCGAAACTTTAATATCCCGGACACGGCCTTCATCGGGAGAAAAATCATCACCGCCGGCATGCAACTCTTTAGACACCAAACGGCTTGCGTTTTCCATATACACAGCCGTCTTTTTATACCCCTTGATCAAAGAATCAACCTGGCGAAAACTTTCAAGCGCTTCAGCAAACCTCTTTTTATTATATAACATGACAGCATCATTGTAAAAACGATCAACCCCGTCTTCAAATTCCTTACGGACAATCGCACGCTGCTCTTCAATGCGGCGTTTTTCCTGGTCTGACACATTAAACGACGGCGTCGCACCGGCAATCGGCTCCCTGGCAATGACCGGCTCTGATAAAGCCAAGTCCCTCCTGGTCTCCGGAAACTCCTTGAGAATCGACTGAACAGCCGCCCGGTTACGGCGAAG
>JBAXBM010000160.1:0-5274 GCA_037141995.1 Candidatus Omnitrophota bacterium | reverse complement strand
CTCATGTGCCGTATAATGAACGGATAGAAGGGGTTCTTTTTTTTAATCCGGGCAGCCCGACAGACACTGTCCGCTCTCCTTACTTGTCATACGGGGTGATTGAAGCAGATGCTGGCAAGGTCAAAGCCAGGATCGTCAAACTCAGGAATTTATGAATATCAGACATTCCATGCGGGCAAGGCCCGGCATTGAAGAAAACGAGGACAGGATTCTTGCCCCTTATGCGATGAAGGCTTCAGGATCATGGGGGCGTCAGCATGCTGAGCCCGAACATGCCAGCCGGACATGTTTTCAACGGGACCGTGATCGCGTTGTTCATTCGGAAGCTTTCCGCAAGTTGGAATACAAGACACAGGTTTTTGTTGTTTTTGATAATGATTATTACCGTACCCGGCTGACACATACCCTTGAGGTGGCGCAGCTGGCGCGGAGTATCGGGCGCAACCTTTGCCTTAATGAAGATCTTATTGAAGCGGTGGCCCTGGCGCATGACCTGGGCCATTCTCCTTTCGGGCATGCGGGAGAAGAGGTCCTTGATCAGCGTCTGAAAAAAGTCGGGCTTGACGGCTTTAATCATAACCAGCGCAGTTTTGATGTCGTGACGAAATTCGAGAAGCGGTATCCGGCTTTTGACGGCTTGAATCTTACCGTTGAAGTTCTCGTCGGGATGCTTAAGCACGAGACGATATACGACAAGATTTCAAGTACGCATGTTGTCGGGGATGAAAGTTTCGCGCGCAAGCTTAAGGATCGTCCGTGTTCGCTGGAAGCGCAGGTTGTGGATAAGGCAGATTCGCTCGCGTATTTGAATCATGATATAGATGACGGCCTGACATCGGGGTGCATCAAGGCGGAAGATCTTGCGGCGAGTTCATTGTGGCGTCGGGCGGTTGACCAGATCAGCCGGCCGGGGATGTCCGATGCCGATCCGATGTTCAAGTATCAGGTTGTCCGCGCGCTCATTGACATGCAGGTCAGGGATTTACTGGAAACAACGTCGGCAAAGCTTGATACGGTGGTGCTTGACGCTACCGAAGTTTTTGTGAAAAATGCTGAAAAAGGTATTGTTAGTTTTTCTGAAGCAATGGCCGGCGAGCGTCAGATTCTTCAGGATATTCTTTTTGAGAAGGTGTATCATCATTGGCGGGTGGAACGCATGACATCAAAAGCCCGGCGTATTTTAAATGAGCTCTTTGATGTCTATCTGGACAATCCGAAGCAACTGCCGTATGATATTTATGACAGGTCTCGATCCTTTTCCGAAAAGGAGCTTCATGGTGTGATTTGTAATTATATCGCGGCGATGACTGACAGGGCGGCACTGGATGAATACAAACGACTGTTCGAACCTTACAAAAAAGTATAAACAGATCATTTCGGCGGTGCATATTGTTTACCGCCTGGTCAATTCGACGCCCAACCTTAAAGAGCTTTCGCTCCGGTTGACGCGGCTGCTTTGTCAGTTCATCAAGGCTTCGTCGGCGGATATTTATCTACTGGCGCCGGATTGCCGGAAGCTGGTCATGATCGCGGCATTTAACAATCAGATTAATTATATTGTTACCAAGCCGGGAGATCTAAAAAAGGTGCCGGCCCGTGAAATGAATGTTACCCAGGGGGCATCTATTTTTGATCCTCGCATGATGGGGATGCCGCTGGTGACCGATGAGTGCATCGGCGCGATCATTATCAAACGCAAGGCGGGTGAACCGGCGTTTGATGATTATGACCGCGAAATGTTCACGATCTTCGCCGAGCAATCGGTGACCGCGATCAAGAATCTTCAGTATTCCGAACAGCAGCAGAAGATACTTTTGGAAACCATGAAGCTGGTGCGTACCCTTCTCGAGAAACAAGGTGCCCGCTATCACCTCCATAGCCCTATTTATTTTAAAATTGTCAAGGCGATTGCCCAGGCATTCCGGATGGATTCTGAGAGCATCAATAATCTTTATTATGCGAGCATCATGCATAATGTCGGCGCTGTTGATATTCCCTTCCAGATCCTGGCCAAGAAAAAACAGCTTTCTCCCGAGGAATTTAAAATTATCCGCGACCTGCCGCATAAAAGCGCGGAGTTCATTAAGCCCATTGAATTTTTGAGACCGATTCTTCCGGTTGTCCTTTATTTGCATGAAAAATATGACGGGACGGGTTATCCTTCGGGGTTGAAGAAAGACCAGATTCCTCTGGGCGCGCGGATCATGGCGGTTGTTGACGCTTTCGAAAGCATGGTGCAGGGGCGGCCTTACCGCAAGCGGCTTTCCGTCGACGCGGCCCTTAAAGAGCTGTTGTGTTACAGCGGGACACAGTTCGATCCGGATGTCGTGGCAATGTTTCTCAAGCTTGCCCGTCAAAAAAAGATAAAAAACTTCTTGAGTGCAATCCGTTAATAAATCTATAATTAAGAAATAATGAATATTAACTATAAAGAATCCCAGATAGATTTTTTGTCCAATCCTGAAAATCGGGCGGATGAGGCGGCGCGTCCGCGTTATATGGCAGCCCGGATTAGTCTGTCATTGGAAAATCTTGTAATTTTATTGATTGCCGCTATAATGGTTGTCATCTTTTCTTTTGCTATGGGGAATGAAAGAGGAAAAAGGCTGGCGCTGCCGGCATCCTATCCGGTAGCTGCTGGCGCAGTCAATGTTTCGGCCAAGGAAGAGCCGCTGACCGGGGCGAGTGAGGTCGGGGTTGAAAAGACCGAGGTGGTGAAGGCTGTGCCGCCTGTTCTTGCTTCAGGAGTGGTGCCGAAGACGGCGGTTCCGGTTGAAGTTAAGGCTGCTCTTGTTGAAGCGGCTCCCGCGACGGCATTGAATAGCGGGTATACGTTGCAGGTTGCCAGCTACAAGAATAATCCGCCGGCTCAGCGAGAGGCTGAAAAGCTTAAGCAGAAGGGTTTCCGCGATGTCTATGTCCTCCCGAAGGGGGCGTATGTCATTGTTTGCGTCGGGAATTTTATCAGGAAAGAAGATGCCTCTGGCGTAAAGAGGCAGTTAAAGAATCGTTATCAGGATTTTGTCGTCAGGAGATTATAACATGTCACTTCATTCATCGCTTCGTGTTGATAAGGCTGGGGCAGCCCAGAGGTCAGTTCTCACGCGTATTGAACGCATCAAAGAAATTATGAAAAAAGGGCAGTGGTCGGACGAGAGTTCTGTAGTCAATCTGCCCAAGGTCAAGAAGGTTCGCGTTAAAGCTGGTAAGAAGAAGGCTAAAGAAGCGCCGGCAGATGCCGCCAAGCCCGGTGCCAAGTCGGCAGCGGGAGCGGGAGCGGGAGCGGGAGCGGCTAAGCCTGCAGGTAAAAAATAATAATTTCCGGCGAATTTATACCATGATTTTACGTTTTCTTGTGTTAACATTGTTGCTTTGTTGTTCTTTAATCGAGCCTGTTTTTGCGCAGGCTCGATTTCCCTTTGTGGGTCGGACGAAAGCGGACCGTGTCCAGGTCCGTGCTGGACAGAGCAATAATTATGAAGTTGTTGGCGTATTGAATAAAGAAACAGAAGTTGTTGTCCTGGGGCAGAGTTATTCCTGGTATAAGGTCCGTTTGCCGGAAGGAGCAAGGCTTTATATTAAGGCGGATTACGCCAAGCTGATTACGCCGGAAACCGGAGAAATAACAGGCAATCATGTGAATATCCGTGCGCGCCCGAATACCAATGCGGCTATTGTTGGTCAGCTTGCGCGGGGTGATCATTTTTCGGTTCAGGAAAAAGCCGGTGATTGGATTGGGATCAAGCCTGTCTTGCAGGCGAGCGGATGGATCCATGAGGATCTTGTGGAATTCAAGGGACCCGGAGTTGCCGATAAACTTTATCCGGATACTCAAAATGCGATTGAGCGTGCACGGGAGGATCAGGAGCATCTTGATCGTGAGCGGGTTGACGCCGAGCAGAAGCGTGCGGCAAAGTTGGCTTATATTAAATCTCAGGCGAACGGGGAGTTTGAGTCTGAGGGGATTTTGATTAAAGCTTCTGCCGATAAATATACATTGATCCGCGGTGATAAGCCGGGCAGTGTGGCTGCTTATGTGGAAGGCCCGGATGCGGTGCTTTCAGGTTTTGTGGATGATCATGTTGTCGTACGCGGCACACTTAAGGATGATCCTTCTTTTGACGCCGTGAAGTTGTCGGTGATCAAGATCAACCTCGCTTTGTAATGTTGAACATTGCCCTCAGTTTTTTCTGTTTACTTATTCCATCTATTGTTTTTCATGAGTACGCTCATGCCTGGGTCGCAGACAGGCTGGGGGATGATACGGCACGGCGCATGGGCCGGTTGACCCTGAATCCTTTGCGGCATGTGGATCCTTTCGGGACAGTGATCCTTCCGCTTCTTCTTTATATTCCTTATGTTATAGGGTTGACACACAGCCCGCTTATTTTTGGATTTGCCAAGCCGGTGCCGTTTAATCCGGCCCGCCTTCGGGATCCCCGTCGGGGTATTATGCTGGTGCGTTTGGCCGGGCCGCTGATGAACATGCTGATGGCGTGTGTTGTTGCCAAAGGCCTGGTCTTTGTCCACAATCCATATTTGATTGATCTGGGCGTGACGGCTGTTTATATTAATATCGGGCTGGCCCTGTTTAATATGATTCCAATTCCGCCTTTGGATGGATCAGGGATATTGTATGCGATTCTTCCGGCGAGGATGCTGGCGCTTCTCCAGCGAGTTGACAATATTGTCGGGATGATCCTTGTTTTTGTGATGTTCAAATTCGGCTGGTTTAGTTTTGTCAATGTGATGGTTTATAAGCTGGCGCAATGGATGGGGGTTCAGGCATGATGTCTGTCAAGGTTGGCCTTAGAGATAATCCTTATATGATCATGGTCGGGCAGGGCATTTTAGATCGTCTTCCCGCCGCGGTGAAGAAGCTTGGCATCGGATCGGATGCTGTTGTTATTACAAATCCTCTGGTGCGAAAATTTTACGGCAAAAGGCTCGCGGAGATTTTTATGAAGGCCGGGATGACGGCTAAGATTTTTGAGGTTGAAGATTCCGAGCGCAGTAAATCCATGGATACGGCGGTTGGCCTTATCGGGCGTCTGACACGCTATGCTGTTAATAAAACCCCATTTATTGTGGCTCTAGGCGGCGGGGTTATAGGGGATCTTGCGGGGTTTGTGGCGGCTGTTTACCGGCGCGGGATTCCTTACGTTCAAGTGCCGACAACGCTTTTGGCGCAAATTGATTCATCTATCGGGGGCAAGGTTGCTGTTGACCTCCCGGAAGGTAAAAATTTAGTGGGGGCATTTTACCAGCCCCGTC
>JBAXBM010000159.1:0-5282 GCA_037141995.1 Candidatus Omnitrophota bacterium | reverse complement strand
TCGGACAGTTTCGGACAGCCAGCAGGCCACGCTGCAGCAGGCAGGCATGTTTTCCATGCTTGGCGCATACCAGGCCATGATTTACACGGATGCCAGCCAGTTACCGACGGGGGGCGCGATTGCCGGGTTAACCGACTTCACCCAAAACAACTCACACGCCCCGCCCCCTGAATCATCCCGGGTCAAAGAACTATTCCAGTGCCAGCCATCTTTTTTGGTAACATCCACAAGATAACCTTCCAGGTCAACAAGATCAAAACGCCTGAGCTTCTTAATCTGCCTCAAAACATTTTCATCCGCCGCAAGAATATGATGATTCGAAGCGTGCCGCACCATTTCATCCAGCGGCTCCGGCGGATCACCTTTCCACATAAAATTATACCAGCGGCCTCCGTGAACAAACTTAAGGGCATTGATGACCCGCGCCTCACTCATGACGCCCCAGCCCAGGGCAAGATCATACGGCGCCAGCACATCCTCGTCATACCCTGCCCAATAATAATGTTTGGACAACACCACGGCTTTAATATGATACCTGGCCCGGGGAGTGATGGTATAAATCCCTTTCATCCATGAAACAGGGAGATCTCCCCCGACCTGAACCGGATCCGGCGAAGCAGGCACCCCTTTCCATTCCGCCTTGGGTAACGGCCCCCAAAAGTGCCATACCACCGCCAAAATACAGATGCCAACAATAATCTTTTTAAGCAAATGATTTCATCTTTTCTGCATGCCCCAAAACCTGCTTTGCCTGTTGAAAATATAGCCCGTCAGAAAGATTTAAACAATGGATTATAACAAGAAAAGACCTTCCCGCCAGAACTAGACAGAAAAAATCTTCATTCGTAACGGAGGGCTTCAATAGGATTTAGGCTTGCCGCCTGGATCGCCGGACGAAGTCCAAAAATAATACCCACAACAACCGAAAATGTCGCGGCCATCACAACCGACCACAAAGACACTGTCGTCTCCCAGCCCGCCACAGCCGAAAGGCCCCAGGCTGTCCCTGTCCCCAGGACAATGCCGATCACGCCGCCGGTCACCGTCATCATAACCGCTTCAATCAGAAACTGGGACACAATATCCGACTTGCGGGCACCAATAGCCTTGCGCAAACCGATCTCACGCGTACGTTCTGTGACCGACACAAGCATAATATTCATAATCCCGATCCCGCCGACCAGCAGGGATATCGCGGCAATAGATCCCAAAAGCAGGGTCATGGTCTGCGTCGTGCTCTCCAGCGTTGCCTGGATCTCGGCCATATTGCGGATTTGAAAAGAATCTTCCTTATCTTTCCCGAGCTTCTGACGTTTGATAATAAGCGCTTTGATCGCATCCTGGGCCGTCAGCATCAAAGAAGAATCTGTGACTTCAACATCAATCGAATCCACGTACTGCTTGCCCAAGAGACGGTACATCGCCGTTGTAACCGGCATGACCACCACATCATCTTCGTCATGCCAGCCGGTCGCGCCTTTTTCGGGTAATACCCCGATAATCCTGAAACCGATACGAT
This sequence comes from Candidatus Omnitrophota bacterium, assembly GCA_037141995.1. Taxonomy (GTDB): domain Bacteria; phylum Omnitrophota; class Gorgyraeia; order Zapsychrales; family Fredricksoniimonadaceae; genus Fredricksoniimonas. The sequence continues at coordinate 3,763 of JBAXBM010000159.1, read as the reverse complement.
TGATGCGGATATCCTTACCAACCGGGCTTTCATCAACAAAAAGCTGCCGGGCAACTGTCACGCCGACAAGGGCCACACGTTCACGCATCCGTAATTCTTCCGCTATAAAAAACCTTCCTTCCGTCGGCACACTAGAACGCATTTCAGCATAATCCCCGCCCGTCCCCTGCACCTGACTGCTCCAGTTCTTATCCCCCGCCACCAGCTGAACACGGCCAGAAACCGACGGTGAAACCCGTTTAATTCCTGACAAATGCGCGATGGCATCAGCATCATCAAGCGTAAACCGCGTAACCGTTCCGGCCCCCAGCGACACCCCGCCCATCTGGGAAGATCCGGGCCTGACCATCAATAAATTTGATCCTAATGACGACAACCGTTTGGCAATCGCGTCTTTGGCTCCCTGGCCAAGCGCCAGCATGGCAATAACTGCCGCGACACCGATCAATATCCCCAGCATGGATAATAACGACCGCATGCGATTGGAAAGAATGGCCTTAGCTGACTGCCGCACATGATCCATCCACGCCGCCCGCCCGTTGGCTTGCCCTGATCCGGCAAGCGCCCTCTCGATCGCAGAAAGATCAATCAATGAAGGCTCCGGCCCGTCTTTGGTCTTGTCGGAAATGATACGGCCGTCACGCATCAAAATGACCCGCCCGGCATGTTCAGCTACCTCTGGTTCATGCGTCACCAGGATAATTGTTTTCCCTTCAGCATTGAGTTTTTTCAAGATCGCGATAATCTCAGCTTCACTTTTCGTATCCAGGTTCCCCGTCGGTTCATCCGCAAAGATAATCACCGGATCATTCACCAGGGCCCGGGCAATGGCCACGCGCTGACGCTCTCCGCCGGAAAGTTCATTGGGCTGATGCCCGGCCCTCGCTCCAAGCCCGACATCATTGATCCGCGATAATGCGCGTTCTTTCAAATGCTGTTTGCCGGCATAAATTAAAGGCAAGGCCACATTATCAACAGCCGTGATCCGAGGAAGAAGATGAAATTGCTGGAACACAAAACCTGCTGTCTGATTGCGCAATATCGCCAGCTGATCGTCATTCAAACAACTGATATCATGGCCATTAAGAAAATAAGCACCGGAATCCGGGCGATCCAAGAAACCAAGGACATGCAGCATGGTTGATTTTCCGGAACCCGATGGCCCCATAATCGCTACAAACTCTCCGGACTTGATAGAAACTGAAACATGCTGCAGTGCACACACCCGGGAGTCACCCATCTGGTACGTTTTGCTGACATCCCTGAGTTCAATCATGTTCTTATCCTTTAATGGGCCGCACGCCGGCCGCCGCCGGGCGGTGTCGGCATAAAGGGATTGTTCCCGCTCTTGACAGCCCCCTTGGTGACATTATAAGCAGACACCGCTATCAGCACGTTGTCATCCATCGTAAGCCCTCCCGTCACCTGCACATTGTCACTGTCCGACAAGCCAAGCTGAACTTCCCTGTAAAGAGGCTTTTTCCCTCTCCCAGCACCGACGAGAACATAATCCCTGCCATTTTCCTTCTTGACAGCCTGCTGCGTGACAAGAAGAAGATTATCCTGGCTTGCCTGAATTATTTTAACATTAGCACTCATCCCTGAACGGAACACATCCGGCACTCCCGGTGAAACAATATCCACAGCATAAATCGTCACATTACTGACCGTCTTTGATTCATAGGACACATGATCAACTTTAGCCAGCACCTCCATCTTGGGATAAGCATCCAGCGTAATCACCGCTGCCTGGCCAAGCTTGACCTTGCCGATATCCGTTTCATCAACCTGCGCCTGCACGATAAGCCTGTCAGAAAGAACAATCACCGCATCACTTTGCGTTACAGTCTGGCCCGGCTCAACAGCCTTAACAATAACATCACCATCAATGGGCGCGATCAGAGGCGTCGGCTTGTACACATCTTCCCAATTTTTCATCGCAGCAGCTCCCTGCAACCGCGCCGCATCCATCAACGCGGCTCGATCAGTCGAACTCATGAGCGCCAGGATATCACCCGCTTTCACCTTCTGCCCTTCAGCCACAAGGATCTTGTCAATACGTCCGCTGATCGGCGGCCTGATCTCCAGGCGATTCTGCGGCTGAACTGTCCCTGTCGCCGATATCGTGCTTTCAATCTTTCCATAAAAAAGGCTGGCCCGCTTATATGCCGGGGCCTTCTTTTTGCCATACCCTCCCAAGAACCAAAAACCCGCACCTGCCAGGGCCAAACAAACCGCTATAACAATATACCTTTTATTCATCAAGCGTCTCCCCTTTGGCCTGAAACCATGATGCTTCAGCAAGCAATGCACTGGTTTTGGCCTGCAATAAAGACTTCTGGTTCCTCACCAGATCATCCTCAATGATCGTCCAGTCATTAAACGAAGCCAATCCGGATTTATACTGGGCCTCCACAATCTGCGCCCGCTGTTGCGCGGCCTGAAAGAATTTTTCCTGAACAACAGATTGGTCCACATCATTAAGCCATTGAATCCAAGATTGTGCTAAAGTAAAAATCACCCCGTCCCTGCCGCTGCGCGTATCTGCCTCCGCCTGCTGATATACCGCTTTGGCTTTGGCAAGTGCCGCCTGTTGTTGCCCGCCCTGGAAAATAGGAAAAGACAGATTAATGCCCGCCGACCAACTGCGTGTTTGGGGCGGCCATCCAGCATCACTCCGGCTTGTTCCGGCATCAGCATATACCTGCGGGAAGAAATCCGATCTGGCCGACTTAACACCAAAACGAGCCGCTTCTTTCCGGGCAGCAAGATCTTTCAGGAGCGGCGTTGTTTCAACCAGGATTTCAAATTCAGGCTTGGCGCGGTCAATCTCCCCGACCGCAAGATCTCCTACGGCCGTTACAGGAGCAAATGTGCCGCGCCCAAGCGCCTTCAACAGGCTGCGCTGATACAGCTCCATCGCCCGTTCGGCTGAAATCAAGTCAAGTTCCGCCTGTGCCACATTAGCCTCAGCCGTCATCAGCGACCCTTTATGTTCACGCCCGCCCTGATATTGCAGCGCCACCAGATCCATATTCTGCCGGCGGCGTTTCAGTATATTCCTTGTCACATTCAGGTTTTCCTGCGCACTCAAAAGCCCGATAAACGCCGTCCGCAACTCAAGTCGCACATTGGATGAAACAACCTGATAATTATATTGGGCTGATTTAATCTGCTCCCGCGCGGCCGCAAGGTCATTGGATGTTTTAAACCCGTCAAAAAGCAGCTGCCGCCCGTTAACCCCGTAAGAATAACTCTCCGCCTGTTTTTTATCGCCGCTTTTTCCTGTGTCGCCTGCGGCCGTCACAGACAGCTGCGGCAAAACCCCACTTGTCACAATTCCCCTCTGCGCCTCAGCCGCTTTCAATTTCCCGCGCGCCGATATCAACTCAGGATTATTCATATGCGCCTCAGCTAACGCCGCATTCAACGATAATCGGCCATCCTCAACGGCGTGCGCCGCGGATACACCCATTAAACACATCATCAAAACAAAAAATATCTGCTTCAATAGCATAACCCCATCGCTTTCCATCAAAAATGTTCCTGCCAAAGGCCACACTGTGTTAGACACCCCCTGAGCACCAAAAGTTCCCCTTCTAAGAATATTTTCTTAACGATCACCTTATCGTGGTCCCGGAAAATAATTCCCTTACCCCGCGCTGATCCTGGATATACACTTCCGGCGGGAATTCAATGCTGTTTTTGGCATGTTCCGCGATCAGGTCATCTAAAAATATTTTTTGCCGTTCATTATCAGGAT
>JBAXBM010000158.1:0-5295 GCA_037141995.1 Candidatus Omnitrophota bacterium | reverse complement strand
GCAGCATCATGCGGCCGCGTTACATCACCGTTATACAAAATAATCGCGTCATACGGACTTCCCCATGGCACCTGCGCAGACCAAAAACGGCTGACGTGATACTGCGGGGTGTTATCCAGCTGATAAAGTTCAGGATCATACGCAATCTGCAGGCGCCGGCCTTCAACACCCGCCACCGCCTCTGCGGCCGCATGAATACGCCTGTACTCTGCCAGCCTGGCCTGATGGCCTGCTGTTTTTGTCCGCCCGGCTTCTTTCAAATAATCCTGGTTCGCCGCCGGCATTAGGAACATCAACGAGACACAAAACAAAAACAAAACCCCCGCGGCTACAAATTTCGCCTCCGCAGAAAAAGCCGATCCCTTTTCCCATGCCGCCGCGCACAAGGCACCTCCGGCTACCGTCATGAACACCATGCCGGCGTGCAAATAAAACGCCCGCTGGCTATCCGCAAAAAGCATGATAAACCCCAGCAACGCCAGGCCTGTCACAACAAGAACACATACAGGGTTTGCTATGCCGCCTGTCAGACGGCCTTTACCTTCGATGCCATCCCGGATCATGACGCCTGCCAAAGCCGCTGCACCCAGGCAAATAAAACCCGTCACGAGCGGCGGCTGTTGAAAATAGTCTATGAAAAAAAATCTGAACCACCCCATCAACCGCGCGGGAATTCCCGTGACGCTGGCATGAGATTCGTGAGATAAAAACCATCCGTACAGGTTTAATGCCTCCAGATTCCTGACAACCAGGCATCGGATCAACGTCCCCTGCATGATAATATACCCCATAACAACGGAAAAAAGGGCAATCAATCCCTGCGCATAATATTTCCTGCCGGGCCAGTACTCACGGTGCGCCGACACGGCCAAAACGGCAAACAGCGGCATCAACACCAGCGCCGACACCTTCATCCCCAACGCGCAGCCCAGAAAGAAATAATACGCGCCGAAGGCAAACTTATTCCTGCCGGCAAAAAACAAAAAGAGCGCCAGGCAAAAAATCTGCAGCGGTTCCGGCTTTGGCATGGTCGCGTAATAGACAGTCGAAGGAAGACATAAAAGAGAGGTAACCACCAATGCCCGCAATGGCCATGCGCGGATAAACGTCATGACAAGCAACACGTATGCCAGCATAAGCAGAACAAACTGCAACATGCGGTCAGCCACAATCAATCCCGCATCCCCCCAGATCTTATAAGGGACAAAAGAAACAAGATACGAAAGGTTGTACAACCCCCGGCCATAACGCGGGTCGCCGGCCATGGAAACAAGCACGGCGTCTTTAAGCGAGGGGGCCTGCAGCATCGCCTTGACATCATCGAACGTAATCTGCTCATCCATGAAAAGGCGATACCGGCCGTCCACCAAATCGGTATTGGCCTGCCAGGCGCGCCATGTGAAGAATAAACAAATCAAAACCATGGCCATCACCGGCCACTTCTTAACATCAGGCCTCATTCTTACCCCCGCGGGTCATGTCATTCTCCATCCTGTAAGGATGCCAGGCGCACTGATGAAAAAACTTCCGCCAGTATTCATACGTCTTAAGGTCATTGGGGGTGCCCCAACAAATATAACGTTTCACCTCAAATACCCGGGCCGACAACCCCATCGCCAGGATATCATTGATGCACATGTCAACATAAAACTCATTGTTGACCCGGGCATCCCGGGCATACATGCGTTTGACAGCATCCAGGAAAAAACGTGCTTTACGGAAATAAAACGTCCCCACCACCGCGTGATCATTAAAAGGGTCATCAGAAATCGGCACCTTGACAGAAACCTCCCGGATCACGCCTTCAGCATCTGCCCTGACCCAGCCGTACATCTTCGGATTAACCGCACTTGCCGGATGGTGCCGGAACGTCCACACCGCACAATCAACATCATCATCAATCACAAGCCCGTGATATTTATCCCAGTCGCACAACACACCATTATCCGATGCCGCAATCAATAAGGGACGCTCAGGATCACACCCCTCAAGTCCCAGTTCACATGTGCAGGCCTGCCCCTGGGTCACGGCATCCAGCGGGACAATTTTAGCCGCCCTGAATGCGCCCTCAAGATTGGCGGCCAAAGGATACCGCTCCAAATGATCTCGCAGGCAGACAAATACCCATGCCCCACCCGGCGGGAGAGCGTGTGCCGCCTGAACGACCATCGGTTTGCCATTCACATTGATCAAGGGTTTCGGGTCTTCATACCCTTCATCCACAAAACGCTTGCCCCTGCCGGCCATAGGGATCAGATTCAGCGTGTCCGGATACTGCCGCGGGCATTGGACAGGGGCTGTCACCAGGCGGAAATAATCCGACCACTCCTGATATTCCCGTAAATCCATGGGTGCGCCCCACTGGAGCATATGTTCAATCTCATGGATCCTCACCTTCAGACCGTCTCGGATCAACAAATTATAAACAAGGCTGACATAAAACTCGCCGTTAAGATGAACATCTTCCTGCATCAGCTGACGAAAATACTGTTTGACCAGGCGTCCGGCACGAAAATAATACGTACCGTCTGAAGCATACTCGGACATACGGTCACCGGTAAAGGGCTGTTTCTCCCGGATCTCGCGCATCCACGGGCCGTCAGCGCGCATGAACGCGTAATTCGTCGGATAAAGCATGTGCGGATGAAACCCCCTGTACGCCGACACCGCCCCGTCGGCGCTGCTGCCGCGCACTTCCCGTAAAAATGCGGCATAGTCCCACGCTTTTGAAAAATCACAGTAATTGACGATCACCTCTTCCTTGTCGCCGACAAAATCCAGCGCCTGGATCACCGCGAAAACAGGGCCTTTTTTATGCGCAGGAATCCCGACAATCCGGCACCCCGGCGCCACAACGCGCAATACAGACTCCATGTCCGTGTCCCGCAAATGGTCATTATTGCAGATAAAAGTAAAATCATGTTCCCCGGGAAAGAGACCGGCCACATGCCCGATTATGGGCATGCCGTCAACCTCAATCAACGGCTTGGGGACCTGATACCCGGCATCAAGGAACCTGCGCCCTATGCCGGACATGGGAATAATTATTTGCACATGCCGCTCCTCATATTGGCATTAACTCTCCTGATTGATCCCTCACCAAAACATACAACGTAAGAAAACCGCATGTTTCCTGATGCGCCACACGGAAAAACTTCCCCTGCCGGCTAACTTTTCCGTCCCGTAACTGCCGCTGCAAGGATTGATAATCGAATCCTTTTTCCACAGGAGCCACGCGCGCCCATCTGTCACCCAAGATCATCAGCATGGCGCCTTGCGGAGACAAGGGCAATTCCCCCTCTTCAAACCACCGTGCCACAGCATCATAACCTGACATTTTCTCTTTGTAAAAAAAGAAAGGGATTTCAAATGTCTGCCCGGGATCCCCCATATCAAAAACATGTTCGAAACGCACCCGCCACTGCGCCAAATGACGTGTAAGGGCCGTCTGCGTTTCTCCATGACGCTTGAAAACATTGATCTGTTCTGTCTTGAGCGTGTATAAAAAAATTGTCTGCTTAATATTGGGTAATGAAAAAAGCAGAAGCGCCGCCCCCCAGACAACCCCGGCCTTCACCGATAAAACCCTGCGCCCTTCAAATGCCATGAACGGCAGCACCGCAATCACCGGGAAGCAATACCATCCGAAACAAGTCCCGCTGACAAACAACATGGCGGTCATTGTTAGCAGCATCAAGGCAAACGCCAGGAACACCCCCCAAGCAACTTCGATATAAACAAGCCAGCTGGCATATACTGCAAAACCCGCCAGCGTCAACCCCCATGCCGTCAAACTTCCGATAAACACAAGATCCCAGGCATAGTCCCTGGCAAAAAAAACCGTCCTGATCCTTGAAAATCCAGGGGCCGCGGCCGCACTGACCGATTTTAAGTGACTCAGAAAATCCGGCCACCGGCACACAGCAAACGGATTGGCGGCAAAAAAACCTAACAACAAAAAAACAGCAGCCGGCAGCATCGCTTTCAACGGTCGCCTGTCATAAGTCATATTCCAGACAACCGCAAAAACAATAAAGGGTATTGCCGTTACCTTGATTCCAAGGGCAACCCCTAAAAGAAGCCATCCTGCCAGAAACAGCACCCGCGCCCGCTTCGACCGCGTCAGGCGGCATGTGACCGTAAAAACCCCTGCAACCCCAAGGCCAAGGGAAAACATATCCGGCCCGACAATCTTCCCGGACCACCATGCCGCAGGAAAAATAAACCATACCAATAACGCCGGGAGCGTGCAGGCACTGCCTCGCACCCAGCCGCGCACCAGGATCAATAGGGGTATCAGGAGACAACAGGCAAATGCCGCCCCGCGCATCAGCATCAGGGTTTCCCCGGCACGCTCAGCACCTGCCAGGCCTGCAGCCCACGCGGATCCGATCCAGTAAAGCGCCCCGTACCCCAGGTCATTCTGCTGAGAAAAAATATAAGACAACCACCCTTCCTGCCGGCAGTGGGCAGCAAAATCCTGCGCCATCCGGATAAACCATACCTCATCAGGAACAGGCGCTCCGGAAAAATACACCTTCCATTGAAGACACACATACACTCCCAGCACCAGCAAGCACAAAATTCGTTCCCAAAAATATAACCTGGGCAGACAGCTCATTTTTTTCTGTATTTTTCCGCTTCCCATTGTCCCAGGAAAGACACCTCTGCATCCGGCAAAGAACGCACCTGCCCGCGTGCCAGCTCAAGCGCCATGAGATGAACCTTGAACACATCCTCCACATCCCTGGCCTTGCGCACATTCTCGGCAACAAAAAAAACATGCTGCCGGTAAACAATCACCGCCGGCACAATCCCATAGCGCTCCCTGTACGCCCCCACAGGATGATCATCTTCCAGATTTCCCAGTTCCACCGCCCCTGCCCCGCAAAAGACCACGCCATCCGGGAAAAACGGCGGTACAAAAAGAAACGGCCGCAATGCCCCGGCCACACGGCCAATCTGAACATCCTCGGAAAGAAAAACAATATGCCCCGGCAAGCCATCCCGGTTAATCATCGCGGAAACCTTATTTGTCATTTTATAAGAAGTCATGTCACACCCCAGGAACGCTTCTGCCTTAAGCAAAACATCTTCATTAAGCGCTATCACCTCATCCATGGTATCCGCGCTGACAATCAACCCGTGATTCTGAATAAAAACAACTGTCGCCCGCCCGGAAGGGCCGTGCGGCAATTGCCGGCGAAGGGCAAGGGCAAGGCCTATGCCTGGTGTATCATAGTTCAGCATAACCGCTGAGGGGAAAAGCGCTTTCAGAACAACCTGCCAATCCTC
>JBAXBM010000157.1:0-5303 GCA_037141995.1 Candidatus Omnitrophota bacterium | reverse complement strand
TTAAAATCGTTACTGGTAAACGCTTTAAATAAGTAAGGGATGAATAGCCGGTGCCTGGGCGCAATATCATAGAAAAATAAATCCCCCTGCCCTTGGGCGACGACCAATGCCGCCCCAGGCGCCCGCGCCCCCTTGTCTGAGATTCGGCAATCACCACCGTCCCTTCAGGCGCGCCGTCAAGGGCCAGCCGAAACGCCTCGTCCATTGTTGATTCTGTTGCGTCAAAGTGATGCACCTCACAGCCGAATCTCCGTGTCTTCAGTCCGTCCTGAACCTCCACAGGCAACAGCTTATCAGGCACCGACATAAGCCGATACCCCCGATGCGGGAATGCCTCTATGTCATACCCCTGCGCGCGCAAATGATCCATATATTTCCATATGGCCGCGCGGCTGATATTGAGTGACCGGCTGATCTCCTCACCCGAAAGGTAGCCGTCATGTTGTTTAAGGAAACGAAGGATGCTGGTTTGCATGGCCCTGATTTTACTGAAGGGGAAAAGAATTGTCAACCATTTGAATAAAGATGGTTAACGATGCGAACAAAACGTGAATATGCTAGCAGGCAAAGTATGGCGGCTTACCCCGATGCGAGTTCAGAAACCAAGCTTTCCTTAATTCCCTTTCAAGGAAAAGCTGTTTCTGCTGTCTGAGCAACGGGGTAAGCCGTCATGCCTTGACAGGAGATATAAACCCGGATTTTGCAATAGAACACGAAATGCCGTCTGGAACCTAATACACTAAATTGTGCAATTTCTATTGCATTGCAATAGAGCAACTCATTTAATTTCAATAGCTTGTGAAACAACTTTCCTAGCTATTGCAAAATCCGGGATAAATCGAATATCTAAAACAGGAATTTGCTCAGGAAAGAAAAAATGCTGGAGGTGGGACTTGAACCCACACGCCCTTGCGAACATCGGTTTTTGAGACCGACGCGTATACCATTCCGCCACTCCAGCAAAAATGTAACAAAATAATGTGCAAGGAAGCTGGCGTGGCAGGTCTCCTGTCTTTCCTGAAAAAAACAGAAGAAGACAGGTGATCCGCCATCAAGAATCCTGCAACATACTTTTAAAATTAAACGTGGAGCCGATGGGGGTCGAACCCACGACCTCCTGCATGCCATGCAGGCGCTCTCCCAAACTGAGCTACGGCCCCATAATTCATTTCACATTTAAAGAACAAATAATACTGTTACTACGCTTTCGCTTCTCCAGCGGCCGCCGCATCAGCAGTTTCTTTCTGCTTGGCCACAAAAGCCTGCCATGACGCCTTGTTCAGGAAATATTTTCCGTTACGGTAATAACGCTTGCGCCGCTTGATCGCCTTGCCGCTATTGGCACACTTGAATTTCCACTCATTTTCCGGTTTAACCTTACCCATAATTCTCACTTCTCCTTTTAACTATCCTCTAACGCCACAAACGTGCCGACCGGCACCGAGGGCTTAAGATGAGAGGCGTATTATAGTGAAGCACCTTGATTCGCGCAACTTTATTTTTTTATCACTCGCCTCAAGACAAAATTCGCTGGATATGTTAGGCTTTATCATATGAAAAAATTACTACTTACTATTCCTTTTCTCCTGGCTCTCGTCTCCGGCGTTTTTGCCGCTGACAGCAAGACCATCATCCTTAAAGATGGCTCTCACGTCAAAGGCGACCTCGTCGGCATTGCCGATGGCTATTACACCATTACCACCGCCGCCATGGGAGATATCCGTGTGGCCGAAAAAGATGTGCTCTCCATCACGTCCGATACCCCGGCCGCACAACCTGCTGCCCCCACCGATATCAAAGCCACACCCGAATTTAATTCCATTCAGAACAAAATAATAAGCGACCCTGCGCTCTTAAGCGAAATCCAAGCCCTCTTGCAAGACCCGGAAATCATGGCTGTCATGAGCGATCCGGTCCTCATCGCCGCTGTTCAATCCGGCAACAGTGCCGTCCTTCAGTCTGACCCCCGCCTGAAGCGCCTGTCTGAAAATCCCAAGATCAAAGCCCTCATCGACAAAGTCAAACCGCAGCAATAACTTCTACCTGAAAATTACACATCACGACCAAAGCCCTACAACCCCGACGGGCTCAACCCTATGCTAGCCAACGGATCTTTGACCGACGTAATACTCAGGATCACCGGCACCACCCCGGCAAAATCGCCCCGCTTAAGCCGTGCGACCATGGCAGGGTCAAACGCCAGCTCAACGCCACTCCCGTCCTTGGCAACATCCATCCCCATGGCCTGAGGGTTAAGATTGATACCGCCGTCTAATTTCTTAATATCCTTAATATGATCATCAGAAGCATTATCTTTTGTAATAACAACCAAACTCCCCAATGGACGACCCTCAGGAAAATTATTAGCGGTCGCAGACCCTTTTCTTCCAGGCGCATTAACTTTTATTTCCGCACCATTCTCATCTTTGTAATATGTCTGAACATCCATGCTACTACCCAATAATAGCGCATTAAAACACCCTGTTTTTTGAATTCAGATACAAGATCATCAATCTGGGGTCCTTGACGCGTCAAATCATTAGGATCACCCACAAGCGCAAGATAAACAAGTTTTCCTTCTTTGGTATAACCAATAGCTGACATGGACATCCGCTGATCCCTCGGCCAATTAACATGATTCCCCGCCGACTCAGGTCGTTGATTAAATTGAATCTGATTGATCATGCTCTCGCCATTTTCCATTAACGGCGGACCCAACAAACCATTGCGCACATGAAAATCGTCTGGCAAATTTCCATTGGTAACCCGAACTTTGTAAATCCCCCGATCATTCTGATCCAAAGAAAACACCCAATAGTCTCCATTCAAAGGGACATGTCCATCTTTTTGAAAGATCGCCCTGACCCCTGCTGGCTTGATGATCAAGCGGCCATCAACAATAACCCCGCTATCTGCTGTCCAAAAATTACCCTGAACACCATTAAACGCCAATAAAATCGACTCTTTATCTGGGCTGCTGCCTACCACTTGATCAATGGTTTTTCCTAACCCATCCAGTTTATCCGGCTCAACAGGCCTTTCAATGAAATCCCTTGAAACAACATCCGGTTGCGTAATAATTTTAATTTTCACCGAATCAGGATCGATTGTATAATTATGAATGGTTGCATAATTCGGCCCTTCAAGAGAAGCCACAGTATGTGCGACAGGATAATCTTTTTTCTCAACACTTCCTTTCTTAGCGATCACATACCAGTAATCCATGTATATCTTTTTTCTGCCCTCTTTCTTTGTTTGTGCCGCATAGATCTCAACAGGCTCTTTATTAATGGATTCAACTTCAAACCCAAATAACGGCAATAACGTCTTAAGAAAATGCTCATCCACATACACAGCCCCTCGCCCGTCTTGTTTGGCTATATATTTGTTATCCCCGGCATTCCAGCGGATCGCCAACTTGCCATCCTTGGTTAATGCGTCATGGAATTTTTTCATAACCTTAGCCAATTCTTCAGGCGATAAATACAGCAAAACATCACTCGCCATAATGACATCCCACTTATCTTTACCCAGATCAACGTCTTTAATATTACCCTGCTGTAACTTTTCTTGAGGTATCTTGTTGATCTTAATCGCCCTCTCCAACACGCCTGCAGATATATCAAATCCAAAGAAATTTTTAAAGGTTCTCATCACATAAGATAAAAATGATCCATCACCTGTGGCGACATCAAGGATCTGACTTTCAGGTGAAAGTTGCTCTAACACTGCCTTATAAAATTTAACCGGCACGGGATCCCCTTTTTTCTTTTCAGCAAATGACTTCGCAGACTCCGTCCAATGATCATCATTCTGGCTTGTTGTCTCCGACGGATAATCAGGATAAAGAGATTTGACTTTCTCAATTTTTGATGAATCATCTTTCTGTGGAATCTGAGCATTGCTCACATCAGGCTCACCCTGAAATTGAACTAAACTCGAATTTCTAAAAGGCTTCCCCGGCTTCTTGGCCGTGTCAATCTCCGGAAGAACCAAAAGAGCTCCCCCCGAGAAATACTTCCGCGGGATGATTTCGCGTGCCACAGGATCGTATTCTTCCTTGATGAAATTATATGCACCTTTCTTAAAGGCCTCAACATAGCTAGACCAGATCTTTTCTTTTTCATTCTTATCGGTGATATCAATGCCCAGGATCTTTTTTTGATCAATGTACATCTGCCCCATGAGGCTGGCTTTGACCTTGCGCTTATACCATGTGGCAAGGATGAGTGAATGATAGACCTGTCGGAGAATGGTGAAATTCTTGCCTTCGTTGACTTCTTTTTCAAGGATAGGGATGATGATCTCGCGGAGGATTTGTTTGGGGATGTCGGTATTGAGACGAGGCAGCGCCTAGTCTTTACGGGCGCCGGTATTAGAGGCATTAGCATTAAGATTGCCATACATGGCAGCGAGACAATCGGATTCGAGCATGACTATTAATGTGGAATCTACGACGACGGCGGCGTTTTTGTTTTCGTAGACAGACACTTTGGCAGGCGTGATCCAGACTTTGTTGAAGGTATCAACAGGGATATCCGTGGTGCCGTAGCGCTTGAATGATGCGGTGTAAACCTTATCCCAGAATTCCTTACCGACCTTGGTATCAGGATCAATCACCGAAGCGGTGATCTGCTTGAAGATATAATCCTGCGCCAGAAGATCGCGCCCCATCTCGGTTTGGCCGAAGGTTTCCGGAATAATGCGGTCTTTTTCATAGGGGCTGAGATTCACCCAAAGGTCCTGTTCAGGGATCGTAAGCGACGCCAGGAAATATTTGATCAGGCGTAAAGAATCGCTTGAGACCGCCCCATCCCCCTCATCTAGGATAAAATCAAATTTGAACGGCGCATCACGGTAAACCTTGATACCCTTAAGCAGAGGCGGCTCAAACACCGGACCTAACGCCAATCGCGCCCCCGGCACCGGCAAAACAGCTCCCTGCGCATAAGCCGGAGGCGTCACCTGCAGTAAAATAAAACTCAGCAAGACACATCCGGCAATAAATCGGTTAATAACAGCTTTGCCACCCATAACCCTGTATGCCATGCTGCCCCCTTGAAAACATCTTTTTTATTATATATGGAAGACGAACCTACAAGAAAGATAGCATATTTCTAATGTACTTTTCAATACTTGCTCATCAAAACAACAACAAAAACCCGTTCACAAAATACACCACGCCCAGCACGAGTCCGGCCAGCGTTAATTGAAGGCCAGAGTTTTTCTACTGTTCTTCTTAAAGACAAAACCGACCTCGAGATCGGCTCCACAAGCAACCGCAATCTTCTGCAGAAGTAAAA
>JBAXBM010000156.1:0-5309 GCA_037141995.1 Candidatus Omnitrophota bacterium | reverse complement strand
TCCTTTTTTCAAATCCCAATACCTTTAAATATTATTTTAGAAATCAACATTAATTCTACAATAAATTTCCAATGAAGCCATTGATTTACTTGTTCAACAAAAACATAATTATTCACCTTTAATTAAACTAGAAGTTCAACGGATGCTTATCAACTGCCCCCCTTAACTGCTTCTCATCACAGCCCAAGTAAAATCTTGCCGTTTGTAGACTCTCACAATAATCAGGCTTCTTTTCTCACACTAGACTGAACACCTCAAATTAATTCGGTAGCCGCCAGCCGGACGTGTTCGGCGGCGCACCATCTGTGACTTCTCGCGGGCTGCGACGATCAGTGCTCCCCTGGCGAGAATATTGGCTTTGCGTAGCAATCCGCCAGAGCCCTGATGGATCGCCTGGGCCGTGGCTTCGACAAAGAGTTCATCTCTAACACCGGCGACTTTCAGATGATGATTCAGATACGCTGTCATTTCAAGAAGCGTCAATGCCTCCAGATGGGTTCTAGCCACAACCCGAGACGCCAGCGGGCGGGCTGTGTAAGATGATAATTTCTCCAGAAGCTGATTCTGTCCCGACAGCATCATCGGCATAATGGATTTTGAATCGTATTCAGATTGGGTCAGTGTATGTATCTGCCCGAAGATCTCCTGTCGCAATAGATGGGCCTCATCGACCAGCAGAACCGGGATCTGCTTCTTTTGAACCACTTCCAGGGGCCATCTTAATCATCGTTGCCATAGAATTGGTGCGGCATTCGGCACCGAAGGATAGAATAGTCTGCCGTAACATCTCATTCCATGAACCACAATGCGCAATAAGCGCAATGGTCCTGTGCTTGGCCGGATGAAGTTTTGAGGCACATAGCCACAGCGTCGCGGACTTTCCAGACCCAATTTCGCCGATGATCACGCAAGTAGCACCCGTCTCAAGAACATATTTGAATCGCTTAACACAAGGCTCAAGCGCTTTGAAGAGGAACAAGTCTTTGGTCGACGGGATTTTCAGATCAATCCGAACAAGATTAGACGGAATAATCATCTGGAACCATTTCAGGAAATGCGTGACAGCTATGGTCTTATCCATTGCTAGACCAACGATAACACGCGAAAACAGATCAAGCACGGCAGCCAGATATAACCAGCCCTCAAACGTCCAGATATACGTTATGTCCGAAACCCACACCGCATTCGGCTTGTCGGCAACAAAATTCCGGTTCAGGATATTCGGCCACACCGGATAATCATGCTTCGAGTTTGTCGTTAGCCGGAACTTTCGCTTCTGGATAGTGATGATTCCGGCTCTTTGCATGACCCTTGCCACACGATTCTCCGAACAACGGATCAGCTCCACGTTATTTAACTGATTCCAGACCCGTGGGCTGCCGTAGTTACTATTATTGTCCAGGAATACCCGTCTTATCTCAATGAGCAACTTCTCGTTCTCTACACGACCCCGGCTCTTCGGCCGCTTCTTAAAAGCGTAATACCCGCTCCGTGATACATCTAACGCTCGGCACATTTTATTGAGCGGAAAGACCCGACGGTTATCGTCTATGAACTCAAACCGTTGTCGGTCGTCTTTGAAAATATGCCGACTGCTTTTTTTAGGATGTCACGCTCCATCTCGACTTCCCGCAACTGATGCCGCAATGCCGCCAGCTCGGTCAGGTGGCCCTTGCCGGGAAAAGCCTTCTCGCCTTGATCGCTGAACTTCTTCTTCCAGTTATAAAGCTGACCTTCGTGAATCCCGAGGCTTCGGGCAACCTCGGCGGCCTTATGTCCGCCCTCCGTGACCATCTTGACCGCTGAGACCTTAAAATCCCGGTCAAACCGCCTCTTCTTACCGTTTTCTTCCCCCATTGGACACCTCCTGTTTTTGAGCTGGTTTTCATGCTAAAACCAACTCTTTGTTGTGTCCACTTTTTCGGGGGAAGATCACAACAACCTTCATGTTGACCACATCACACAACCATTCCTCAGCAAAACCCATCGAACCACACCGCTCCATAAAACTACCAAGCTATCTATCAAGTTTCCAACGATTGCTCAACCGCCCATAACTTTCCCCTGCCAACACATCAAACCAAGCCACAAAGCCTTGTATTCTTTATTCCAGGCAAGCAAAATCAACCGATCTCAAGCCTAATACACATATCCATCTCTATAACCGCCAAACACACAAAATCAAATCAACTACATTCAACTACTAATAACCAATGATACGCAAATAGACAATGCGTTAAATTTATACCCACAAGCCTCATCCGTCGTTAATTGAGAATAAATAGTTTAATTTAATCCACCGGAAACATTGACTTATCGTCGGAAGATAAAAAGATAGGCTTGATGCCATTTGATATGAAATGATACGATTTTAAACAGAAACAAACACTTTTAATACCTCAGGATCAATAAAAAAGCCCGGATCGAAATCCGGGCTTAATATTATCAACTAATGTTTAAAGCCTTCTTACTCGCCGATCAATCAACTTTTATTTATCAAAAGACACTCTCAATAATATGGAATTAACAACCCCATTGATATAAAAATTCTTTACATCAACCCGAACCGGCCTTCCTGCTTCTAGCTCATTAGCCACAGAACGTGCATGAATTTTCTTAATATACCCAATCTGCTTGTTTCCAAACAATACCTTTACAGCAAATCGATCCCACTTGTTCTCAAACGCCCTCTCCACATTAAGTACTGCCCCCTTCGACAAACCCCTTAAAATATTCTCAGCATTATGATGAACATGTCCTGCCAACTCCGTCAGGAAATGATTCGGTCGCAAATGCTCATGAGGATCTATAAGCTCAAACCGATCAGTTTTAAGCTTCCCTCCAGTAATCGAAAGAAGATCAAAATCTGAAATTGCTGAATTCTGAATATCCCAATATGTCAAAAGCTTTTGGAAATCCTCTCGTGATCGCGATGGTAAACGCATTGCAAAAGATTCAATTACATTCTGATCGTACACCTTTTCCAAGTCAGGAAAAGAGGGATACCCTGAGAATCCAAGTTTCTTGGCATACTCCAAGTCCTCCCCATACACATAACGAAACATATATGACTCATTCTTCACCTGAGTCAACTCGCCAACAACATAACGAGTATCATGATCCTTACACTGCCATGTAAGATATATTTGCTTATTCATAGCGACAACCATATTAAATACCAACCTGATTCATCATTAAATCTCGACGTGAACAGATTATCTTCTTGATAAACTGGACCCTTTCCGGAGATAGCACAAAAATCGGGTTCTGCAATTTAGTCGCAGATACCCGCGTTAAAATTTCATCAACCTGCTTATCATTAAAGCTTGTTTGAAGTTTAACATATTCTACCACCTTAGGCCAACGACGCGACAATCTTTCTAAGAATTTAAAATGATCTAACCGCTCTAAATTCTTGCCATCATCAGACCACCGCATATGTGGCATTCCACGACGAATATATTTCTCAAACTTGCCGTTTTTATTTCCTAAATAAAGAGGAATATCAACTTCTCGAATCTCGCGCCCTAAGCAATCACTATTATCAAATGCCGGAGCCAGCCCCCATTGACCACCATCATCATCAACCGTAAAGCCCCAATTATCCTGATGTCGATCGGTATTACCTATCAAAACATCAAATACAAGTATCTTTAAAAGCCCTGGGAACATTGCCTCTTTACCACCATCAACAAACACCCGTTCAACAGAATAAATATTATGTGATCGACCTTTAAGACGATCAAATGTCGGGTCTTGAGCCAACAACAAATCACCGCCATGATTAAGAATTTGAGTCTCTTCAATCTCTTCTTCCCACTTAAACACCTTCGTTTTTAAAAATGATTTTATCAATGCACCATACACTTCCCCTCTTCTCGCGCACACCGTTGTAGGTGTTGGCACACCAACCATCTTGCCAATTTCATGAGTGATAACCTCTGACCAAAACTCAACGGGATAATTACGGTGGGACTGCTTAAAAAGAAAATCTTCGATTTCTATATTGCCGTACTCTTCTTTCAAGGAAGTGAGCTTTATCAGCCAAACCTTATCACGGGAACCTGTTGTTCCACCTAAAGGCCACTCAATCCAATCACTAACATCAATACAGTCTAAGCACATGCCATTCTTATACCATAAAAAAACTTATTATTGAAAAAAATATACTCACACCCCAAAACGTGTTCATTCTTGCCACATTTTTGCCACACTAATCGGATAACTTGATGCAATTAGAAGAAACTACAAGAAACTAAAATAAATTAGAATGATGTGAGGCTAAAACAGGGATTTGATGTAACTATATGACAAAACGGGATGTTACGTTGCCGTAACATCCCGTCGTCGATGGTTGCGGGGGTTGGATTTGAACCAACGGCCTTCAGGTTATGAGGCGCTCCCCGTCGGAGAATATAAGCATTTCCGACGGAGTAACTACTCAAAAACAACCAACTTTTCCAGTAGTGGAGCAAGACAGAAGACTTCTCTTTAAGCCTTCCTCCTTTCATCCATGTTTAACCATTATTATCAGCTTATCTGATTAAACTTTACAAGGATACCGACGGTGTTGGCAACAAAAATACCGATAATACCGGCGATGTTTTTACACCCGCCTGCTTACCAGTAACCAGAACCATCCCCTTGCCAAGATGTAAAGTAGAAACGACTTTCCGACGGCAAACTCAAAAACAATGTCATTATCTGATTGCGATAGCCCGTCTAGGATACCGATTACAAGCTTTTAAACCACCGTAGAATTGCTTTGTTTGCTCAAGATGATGATGTGAGATTGCCAGTATTGCCGACTACCCACGCACAACCATAAAATGAAGCGACCAATACTTTCTCAGCCATGACAATGCGTATACTTCAACCATGAAATCCAGTAGCAACCACGTTAATCCACCGAGAAAAGAGCATCAGCGTATTTTTACCACCAGAACGCCACGCTCAAATGCCGCTTACGAGCGTTTAAACCACCGTAGAACTGATTATTATTTTAAAAACAACACTGAGTAGCACCGACGGCTTAATAGTTAATCTAAAGTCATTTAATTAAAGTAGCCGTGGTCTTGTTCAGTTCAAGTTTGTTTTGCTTCCACTACTCCACCAGAACATCCAACCAGTCCCAAGTATGCGAAGATGTTATAAATTTATTTCATCTGAGCATACGTGTGTGTTCGATGCCTTTTATCGAACGCACAGAATGTTGTTACGCAAGTAGTCCGTCCAGTCAAAGTATGCTTTGCTTTAAACACGAACGTAGTGAGTGTTTAAACACTCATTCTTAGTATTACTTTTTAGTT
>JBAXBM010000155.1:0-5396 GCA_037141995.1 Candidatus Omnitrophota bacterium | reverse complement strand
ATCATCACTCGCGATTTCGAGGACAATATCAAGGATTTCTTCCGGGACCAGCATGGCAATGCCATTGTCGTGCTGCCGGTCGTTGGTCACGATGAGGTGTGCCCAACGGGGTCGGTGCGTTTTCGTAACTGGAAGGCCACGCGCTTCCGTGAGAAATACGGAATGCCGCCCAAGACCGATGCCATCAATCAGGCCAGGATTCAGATCGAGGCACGGTGCGCGGCATCTCGGCAGATGGATATGTTTAACCGGGTGGGGTGGCATGAGGGCAGGATCTGGTATGACCTGACCACAGCCGATCATCAGGGTGTGGTGATCAATAAGGACGGCTGGCTGGTGGCGCCGTTAGCGCCAGTGTTCCGGCGTTATCAGCATCAGGCGCCGCAGGTACTGCCTGTGACCGGCGGTGATCCGCGGGAGCTGTTACGGTTTTGCAATATATTGCCAGATGATCACTGCCTGTTTCTGGTGATCGTGGCGTCGTACTTTATTCCTGACATTCCCCATGTGATCATCAGCCAGAACGGTGAACAGGGTTCCGGCAAATCCAACAACTCCCGCAAGATCAAGAGCCTCGTGGATCCATCCCGGGTCATGCTGATCTCAACGCCAAAGGATCTGGAACAGGCGCAAATGACCGCAGAGAAGCATTGGCTTTGCACATTTGACAATATTTCCCGGATACAGGAATGGTACAGCGACTTTTTATGCCGTGGTGTTACTGGCGAGGGCGACATGAAGCGCAGCCTGTACACCAATGATGATGAGTTTATCCGTTCTTATCGGCGTTGTTTTGTATTGAATGGCATTGGCGCATCGCTGTGGCGTCCTGATTTACTCGACCGCGCGGTTATTTTCGATATCCCCCTTCTTAAGAGCACCAGACCTGAACAAGTCATGGAAGACGAATGGCGCAAGATGTTGCCCGGCATTCTGGGGAGTTTCTTTACAGCCATTTCAAGGGCCATGGGCATGGTTGAGCGTGTCAGCGGACATCAAAAGTTTCGCATGTCGGATTTTGCGCAGTGGGGTGCGGTGTTGGCGGAAGCTTTTGGTTATACGCAGGATGAATTCTTCAAAAAGTATCAGGAATCTGTAAATCGTAAGTGGCAGGAAACAGCGGAAGACAGCGGGCTTGCAAAAAAGATCAAGGATCTTGTTGAAAGGCGAGGCGGGTATTGGTCAGGGTCTACGCCTGAACTACTTTACGAACTCAAGCTTGATGATGGTTCGAAGTTTCCCAAAACGGCTAAATGGCTTGCAACCGAGTTGATCCGTATTGCGCCAGTCATGCGTAATGTGGGCTTTGATATTGTCAAAAGTATTGGGCGTGAAGCGGGGACCGGTCGGAGGATCTTTCATATCAAAAAACGCGATAAAAAAGTTTGTGAGGATGGATGTGAGGATCGTGTGAGGATGGGTGAAAATTGTGAGGATGAGGAGCCGGAGGGCGCTTCCAGGCCTTTTTAAAGTGTGAGGTTCAATTTTATTCTCACAGAAACTCACAGGCATCCTCACAGGGTTAAGATTTCTTATTTCAGCAGGTTACAGAAAGTTGTGAGGTTTGTGAGGATGATTTTCTTAAATGTAATAGAAGAAGAAAAGGGCGAAGAGCGAGGTAAAAGAGCGCGAGAGAGGGCTGTTGAGTGAAAGTATAAGAAGGTAGGGATTTATCCTCACAATCCTCACAAATTTTGTTTTTGACAGTTTTTTTGCTGTCATTTTTGACGGTGTTTTGATAGTCAGAATTTGTGGTCAGACAGGGGAAAGGTTGGATATGGACAAGCACGAAGAGTACAAACAACTTTACAAGAAGTTTATCGATGGCAAGCGTTGGTTTGCGATGAACAAGCGCAGGGGAATTGTCACTCCAAGGGACAGGGTGGAGTTCAGGGAGCGGGTCATCAAGCCGATGGCAAAGATCCGGGCCACATTCACGCCAGAGGAACGCGAGTATTGGGAGCGGGTCGCGATGATGGTTGAGTTATTTGGTGGGACGATCGTATTGAAGGGTTATTCAAAGAACAACAAACAAGGAGGATGACGATGAACGCATGGACAGCATGTTTCAAAAGGATTCAAAAGAAGTGGGATGAGGATCCCTGGGCGCTCAGGTTAAGCGCGCTTGTTCGCAAGTGGAATCTACGGGTAAGCAAAGGCGGGTTTAGCAGCACGGAGTAAGGATGAATCAGCGGGTTTATTTGATGGACACATAATTTAGAAACCTTGATATTCCGGCATTAGCCGGGTATCAAAAAGAAAGGGCAGAAATCATGAAGAACGAGAGGTTGATCACCGTTGATGAAATGGCCGCAAAGTTGAATGTTCCGGCAAGCTGGATCTATCAGCGGACCCGCCTGGGGCAGCAGGCTATCCCGCATGTGAGGGTTGGGAAGTATGTGCGTTTTAACCCGGATGAAGTTGTGTCCTTTCTCCGCAGGAAGGGAGAGGCAACGGAAGTGTAAAGCTTTGCCACCCCGGAACCTGTGGGTTGGGTGAGGGGGGTGCTTCCGGGTCCTTACAGGGGGGTGTGGGGCGCGGGTCGGCGCGACCGCGGGTCGTCAGTGACACGAAATTTTTTTCATCACTTCGTGTTCGTAAAATGCGAAGGTTTTGACCATTTTTGAATATGAATAAGGCAAAAACACCCGAAATACACGAAATTGAGAAGCCCTTGCGCGGCTGGGAGGCTTTGGAGGAAAAGCTGAAGGCTCGGGGTCTGTCTGCTGGTGAAATTGACCAGGCGCGGAGGTCATTTCACGCGGGTATGGAGGCTCTTGCCAAGATGTTCAAAATGTCTTTCCCGGCGGAGAATGAAAAGTGAAAGAAAGTGGTTGTATAACGCTGTATGACGCGATATATTGGAGGCTGTTCAAGAAGGGGCTTCCATGAAAACTTATACCATGACTGAAACAGCGAAGCTGCTGGGCGTGCACCGGCAGACGATGATCCACTGGGTGCGCCGGGGTTGGATCAAGCCAAAGCGCGATTATCGCGATTGGCCAGTCTTCACACCCGAATGTATCAGGAAGATCAAGGCGTGGCGCAGTACGCTTAAAGGATAAAGATGAGAGTCGCGTTATATACCAGAGTCAGTACGGAGGACCAGGCCAGGGAGGGTTATTCCCTGGAGGTTCAACGGAGCTTTCTTTTGCAGTACGCGAAGAATTTCAGCTGGGAGGTCTTTTGCAGTATTCCCAATAGGGATGTTTACATGGATGACGGCTTTTCCGGCGGAAACATGGACAGGCCGGCCTTGCAGAGGCTTTTTCTGGATGCGCGTAACAAGCAATTTGACCTTATTCTGGTCTATAAACAGGATCGTTTGAGCCGTCGCCTTAAGGACCTTCTGGGGATGCTTGAGGAGTTCGAGAGCCTTGGCGTTGGTTATAAGTCAGCCACGGAGCCTTTCGACACGACCTCAAGCGCGGGCAAGATGGCGATCCAGATGCTCGGCAGTTGCGCGGAGTTCGAGCGGAATCGACTTGTTGAGCGTGTGTTCCCGGGCATGGTGGTCGGTGTCAAGAAAGGCCGTTGGCAGGGCGCGCGGTATGCTCCTTATGGTTACCGCTACAATAAAGAGACCAAGAAGCTTGAAGTTCACGCCGAAGAGTCAAAGATCGTTAAAGATATCTTCGCCATGTATCTAAGTGGCAAAAGTACGCCTCAGATATGCGCGCATTATTACGCGCTCGGGGTTCCTTCACGGATGGGCGGTCGGTTTTATAACAAATTCCTCTCGACCATTCTGCGGAGTAAAGTTTATCTTGGTAGTCTTGTCTGGAATCGCCGTCGATATAACACCAAAGAGAAGACGAAGAACGGTTTCGGGAAGGGCTATAAGTATGTGAACAATGCCCCGACGCAGGTCATCGAGGTTCAGAACACGCACGAGCCCATCATCACGCAAAAAGAGTATGATGAGGTCCAGGTGCTTCTTAGCAGGAATCGGACCAATGCCGTGGTTAAGTTCAGGAATAGCATCTATCATCTCTCCGGCATTCTTAAGTGTAACGAGTGCGGAGGGAATTACCGTGGGGTCATGGTGATCTCGAATCGCCGGATCGGGCAGAAGCGTGCCTGGTATCGGTGTTCTTCGGTAGGGATAAAGCATATAAACTGTAACAATAAGTCCGTGACCGCTGACGAGATTGAAAAGCAGGCTTGGGACATCATTGATGTTATTCGGAAGAATGTCCATGTTCTCGAGGGGCTGACGGATGCTATCAAGTTGAACGCTTCCGAGCCGGAGAAGGTCTATGTGGACCAACTGACCGAGAAAGAGGACCTGCTCAAGAAGAATATCGACAAGCAGAAGGGTCTATACGAGCTTTTTTCCGAGGATAAGATCAACCTTGAGCTTTACAAGGACAAGGCTGATGCTTTACGGCAGGAAGAGAAGAGGCTCAAGCAGGGCATTCGGGATGTGCAGATCAAGATCATCGACAGGCGCAATTCGATGAATATCGTGAGGGCCGTCCAGGACTTCCTTTTAAGGCTCCGCGCCGAGCCTTCGGATGATGAGGGAAGAAGTTTCCTTATGAAAACTTTCATGAGGATCATATTCAAAGAGATCAAAATACAGGACCGTGAGATCGTGAAGTTCAAGCTCAATGAGCCCTGGAAGATGTGCTATGAAGAGGGAACAAAATGGATGCAAATGAGAGAAATAGAGAAAACACCGACGGAAACGGAAAGCGCAAACTCAGTGTGCTTTTGGTTACGTACGGATGCCAAATGAACGAATACGACTCTGAGCTTGTGAAGTCGATTCTCATTGAGGCGGGGTATGTGTTTGTGGATGATGAGGTGTCGGCGGATATCATCCTGTTGAATACCTGTTCGGTGCGGGAGAATGCGCATCGCAAGGTGTATGGGCATGTGCATGAGATCCGTAATCGGCGCCAGGGGAAGCCGGTAGTGATCGGCATCCTGGGGTGTATGGCAACGGGGTTGCGCAAGGAACTTATCGAGGATAAGGCGCTGGCGCTGGATGTGGTGGCCGGGCCTGATAGTTATAAGCGTTTGCCGGGATTGCTGGCGGAGGCTATGGGGAGGGGATGTGCCGCAGATCATGACAAGGCTGAACATCCCGGTTATGATGTGACCTTGTCGGAATTTGAAACGTATGCGGATGTGTATCCGGCCCGTACGTCCGGCGTGAATGCCTGGGTGGCGGTTATGCGCGGGTGCAATAATTTCTGTTCGTTCTGTATTGTGCCTTTTACCCGCGGGCGTGAACGCAGCCGTTCTGTGAGCAATATCCTGGACGAGGTGAAGCGACTGGCGGATGAAGGCTTTAAACAGGTGACCTTGCTCGGGCAGAATGTGAATTCCTATCGTCATGAAAATGGCGATTTTGCCGCCTTGCTGACAGCGGTCTCCAATGTCAAGGG
>JBAXBM010000154.1:0-5400 GCA_037141995.1 Candidatus Omnitrophota bacterium | reverse complement strand
ATAATCATAATGCGGAATAACTTTCTTAAGAAAAAATTTCACATTATCCGGGGTAATATGTCCAGCCTGATGAATGCTGGTAACGGCAGGGATAAAATCAAGCCCTGAAGAATGGGCCGACATTAATTTCTTGATGTCATCAGCCGTCATTGTATCGTGCATCTCAGGAAGGATATCGACAATGGATTTTACAGGCGCCAGGTTAAGCATACGCGCCATATCCTGACCTGCCTGAAAATCCAAATCAATAATAAGTGTCTTTTTATGCAACAAGGCGAACGTAACGGCTGCATTGACGCAAACAAATGTTTTGCCAACACCACCTTTATTACTGAAAATCGTTATCGTTTTTGCCGGCATACGTACTCGTTATTTATGCGTCGCAACATTTTTCAGGAATGAATCTATGCTATATACAATCGAAATGGTAACTTCCAACATTTCTGATTTGATAGCAGCCGGAAAAGGTGCGTATGGCGCCAATATTTGTGCCGTATTCACAGCATCCTGATCGAATACCGGATATCCTGAAGATTTCTTAACCTTAACATCCGTCAATGTTCCCTCTTTATTTAAAACAAGGGTTAACCTGACAACGCCACGCCAATTTTTTTCTTGCGCTTCATAAGGATAAGCAATCGCCGAAGATATTTTTTCCTGTATGCCAAGGGCATATTTATCCTGTTCCGTCATCGGTGCCATAACTTTTTTACCAATGGATTGTTTTGCCTCTGGTTGTATGGGCATCACTTTATCTTTAGGCTCTGTTACATCTTTAACCGGCAAAACTTCGGCAACGTCAGCTTTTGTTTCTGGAGCAATCTGTATTGTTTTACTTGGCGCCTTAGGCGTAACAGCTGTCACCGGTATTGCCTGCGATACGGAAGCCGCCGGTGTTACTTTGGATTTCATCGTATTAGAAGTAACTCTGGGCTTTTCTGATGTTTTGATATCAGACATAGCTCGTTTAATACGTGTTTCTCGTAATTTTTTTTCTGTTGACGAAATCCCCTGTTCTTCCACAGCAGGAACATTTTGTGCTGGCGCTGCTTCTTGTTCAGCAAGATCAGCGTTTTTGCCGACACGTAAAATCGTCGCTGTTATTGAAATAACAACCTCTGTTTCTTCATTAGGCGCAGGTGTTTTATTTGTCCGGAACAACATGCCGAGAAGCGGAATCTTGCTTAAAAAAGGCACTCTTCGTACCATTTCATTCGTACGGCGCTTGATCATACCGGCTAAAACGATTGTTTGATGATCCTGCAATAATAGCTGTGTTTTTGCTGAACGTGTTAAAAACGCAACGTCCGTACCTGTTGGTTTTGACCCATCAATTTCGCTAATCTCCGTGTTCAGCGTAATATTAACCAAATTTTCCGCTTGAATCGAGGGTGTCACGGCCATTGTTACGCCATATTGTTTAAATGTGGTATTTTCTGTGATCAATCCGCCCGTATTGTTCGATGTTACTGACTTAATTGGCACTTCACCACCCACATTGAACAAAGCTTCTTTTCCGCTAATGACAACAAGCCTTGGCTTGGAAAGAATTTTACCTTTACCTTGCTCAATCAAAGCGTTAATCGCCATTACCAGAGCATTCGTTCGGGTAAAACTGCCGACTTTCCAGATGTCCCTTAAAGAACCGCTGCCTCTTGGAATGGATGTTGATGGTAACCGTTCTGCAAAATTAGGTGTCAACGGCGCATTGGCAACTCCCATACCCCAATCAACGCCTATTTCCTTAGTAAGTGTTGTTGACAGTTCCGTAATTTGCATGTCAATCTGAACAAGATCCTCTACTTTTTCTTTCTGAACAAGATTAATAACTCTATCCGCAAAAGGCTCGATCACCCGTGTCATCAAATCTAATTTATCTTCGGGTAATATTCCTGAAAGAATGACTTTGCCTTCATCCGAATTAACATTGGCCATCACGTCTATAATACCAACATCCGCCAGCAAACTTTGAACCCTTCTTTTCACAATGGTCGGATCTTCTCCAACAATGCGGATCAAAACCGTCCGCTTGCCGCTTTCATCCCAAATAAAAAGAATTGTCTGCCCTGGATCAATACCAATGATATCCACATTATCAGCACGCGCATCATTAATATCAGCCACCGCGGGATCTGTAATAGAAACACGCTTAACATTTTTGGCGGGAATGCTTTTAATATCGCCTTTTACAATTAAAATGCTTTCACTTGGCTTATCGGCTTCAGCAAAAACATTCATTGGAACGCCCGTGATCATCAACAGCATCGCTAAAAAACACGCCGTCAACATTTTCATTGTTTTAATAAAATAAACCGTTTTCATCAATTAACCCCCCTTCCACTCTTAAAAATCTGAATAGCTGCTTGTGGGGGAGGTGCTTCAGTGTCTCCTGAAGCATGATTATTGGGAATATTAAGATCCGCGCCTGTATTCTGTAATACATACTCTGCGAGCGTTGTCCATGTTGCCGCAGAAATCATGGTTGGTTTTTTCTCATTAGGTGACCGCAACGCCAATTCAAGTTTGCCATTTTTTTCAGCAAAAGATAACAAGCTTGCCTCTTCCGGTGTCACGGCAAACGTTATTTTGAGTGACCGATCTTTTTGCTGTTGATCATAAGCACCAGGCTGATTAATATTGGTATTAATAGCCAATATCTGTAAATTCTGAAAGATCATCGCTGTCAGCGCTTCTTTTTTCTCTTTCTTATTGCCCAAAGGCCTCATGGTATCCGGAAAATTCAGCTGGGCAATAATATCCACAAAATCACCTGGATTTAATAACCCTCCAACAGCTCCCAAAGAATCAATCAGAACAGTAAGTGCGCGCTTTCCTGGCGGCATTTGCAGTGCCAGTGAAACAGCCTTACGCTCTTGAACAGAACCATCAGCACTAGAAGATTTGGCAGCCGCCGCACGTACCTGCTGTTGAATGTTTTGTTCAACCTGCGCAATCTTTTGATTCAAGGCGCCGAGTTCCTGCTTGTAAGCTTCCTCCCGCTGTTTTTGTTCTTTTTCAAATTTCCGGGCAATCTTGGTTGTTTGCTCATTGATCGAATTGGTGACATAAACACTGACCAAATAAGCCGCAACAAGCCCTATACCTACCGCGAGAAGAAGTACCAATAACTGATTCTTATTTTCCATCAATGCCATAAAGCATTCTCCTGGTTACTCTTTTAGAAGGTTCTCGTTAATCTGAACCTTTATGTCTTTTCTAATTTCTTTAATTTTTTCAGCCAAGAGTTCCTGCTGTTTGCGTAATTTTAAGAAATTCAAGAGATCTGCTTTTATTTCAGATAATGGAACCGTATCACCACCCATGATATCCTCAACCTTGACAATATAATAACCTTCAGGCCCTTCAAACACAGAAGAAACGCCGCCTTTTTTCAAATTAGCAACAGCTGTTCCCATTGCTTCAAAAGGCACATCTGTTTTAGAGGGCAACGCACCGCCATCAGCTGCCGTTTTACCTTTGGATCTGTCTTTGGCCAGTTGTGCGAAATCCGCGCCCTGAAGAATTTGAACAAGAATAGCATTCGCATCAGCCTGGGTGGCTACTACAATTTCACGCAAACGTTTTTCGATGGGGCGTTTAAATTCATTAGGATTATCCGTGTAATATTTATTAGCTTCATCCTCACTGACCAAAACACCCTTTGTTAGCTGCGTCACAGATTCCTGTACCAATAAAGTGTTTTCAAATTCTTTCATCGCTGTTTTAATTGTACTGCTGCTGTCTAACCGGTCTTTACGTGCCTGCTGAATCAACAGCTGTTGACGCACAAGCTCTTGAAGCAACATATCCTTGGCGCCTGGTTCTTTTTCATTAAAATCTTTAACAGATTCTTTGACAACCTTAATGCGCTCATTAAATTCATCTTTTGTGATTGTCCAATCACCAACTTTCGCCAATACATTCGGTGCTATAACCGCTGATTCAACTGTTTTAACAACATTATCCATAGAAACCGTAGCCGCGGTTTGCTGTGTTACTGTCGGGGCAACAGGTGCCTTGATCGTTTTTTTAGGTTCTACTTTATTACACCCGGTTAACACCAAAACAGCACCACAAATTCCAAGGACAAAAAATTTACTTACGTTCATCTGCTCCTCCATGATTTTGATGATTAATTATACCTTTTATTTTTGCTAAAAACAAGGCGTTGAGCCTTTGTTTCTAAAAAACAGGCTTTTGACCTACCTTATTTACATTTACTTAATAGCAAAAAATTAAAAAATTTTTACAAATTTAACTTAATAAACTTAAAACTTGCTCTTTTTCACTCAATAACTCTTTCAATGTGGCCGCAATTTTTTCCTGTGCGAAAACATCATGTTCAATGCCCTGAACAATCCGGCAATGCTTCCCATCTGAAACAACGGGAAACCCAAATACCAAACCGGGCGGAATATTATAACTTCCATCTGAAACAAGCGCCACTGAAAAAAACACCCCCTCTGAAGTCGGCCTGCGTAATGCCCGCACCGTATCAATAACAGCATTGGCCGCTGATGCCGCTGAGGATAAACCGCGCGCCTTGATAATTTCCGCACCGCGTTGCTGTATCTTTTCTAGAAAAAATCCCTGCAGCCAGCCCGTATCTTTAATACTCTCTGAAAGAGGCCTTCCGCATATTAAGGCATGCCTGAAATCAGGAAACTGTGTGCTTGAATGATTACCCCAAATCGCGACATTAGATACATCCTTGCAGCTACGCTGTGCTTTTAAGGCCAGCTGTGCCACCGCACGATTCTGATCTAACATTGTCATGGCGAAAAAATTTCGCGGATCTATTCTTGCCGCGCATTCTTTGGCAATAAACGCGTTTGTATTGCATGGATTGCCGACAACAAGCACGCGGCATTCGGCTTTGGCGCTTTCCGACAGAGCTTTGCCCTGTGCCAAAAAAACACCGGCATTTATTTTAAGAAGATCATTCCGCTCCATTCCCGCCTTGCGGGGCACACTGCCAATCAAAAGAGCCCAATCGCAACCGCAAAAAGCTTCAACTGGATCTGACGAAATGCTGACTTTCTTTAAAAGGGGGAATGCGCCATCTTCCAGCTCCATAACAACACCGCGCAAAGCCGGCAGCGCGGCATCAAGTTCGAGCAGAGACAATTCAACGGCCGTATCACTGCCGAACATTTCTCCTGCGGCTATTCTAAAAAGTAAGGCATATCCAATCTGGCCTGCCGCACCTGTAACAGCAACTTTAATCATATATTATCTTTCTCCCGCAATCATTGTACCAATCCCGGGAAAATTACGACTAATTTTTTATATTTTATTCCAATGACTTTGCTGGCAGATAGATCAGGAAAGATACCTGTATAAAAAATGACCCCAGCGGGATTTGAACCCGCGTTCCAAGCTTGAAAAGCTTGTGTCCTG
>JBAXBM010000153.1:0-5414 GCA_037141995.1 Candidatus Omnitrophota bacterium | reverse complement strand
CCAGAACAACCGGCAACACAGACATAGATGTAAGCCTTTATTGCGGCTTCATCATCTGGTTTTTTATCATTATTGCCCTTTTTTATGAACGCAGCACCCTGTCCTTTATTATTCTAGGCACAAGCGCCATAATTTTCCTGTTCGGCATGGACTCATCTGTCAGCCGGCTGTTTTACTACGGCTTCCCTTTCGGAAACTTCTTCAGGCACATCGGCCTGACAGCCCCCATCAGCAAAATGTTCCTGATCTTGTACTCCGGATTTGGTGTCGCCAAATTCTTCGAAAAAGAACTTTTTCATCAATTAAAAAAACTCTGGCCGCTGGTATTACTGTCTATTCCTTTTGCCGGCCTTGACAAAGACTTCCTGCTATCCCGTGATACTTTCTGGAACATGACTTCTTTTGATAAGTTCCTCCTGGAACCGTTTTCTTTTATACTTTTCGGATTTCTCCTGCTTTCCTTCTTATCGTTATATTTCCTACCCATTCACCGGCAAGCAAAAATTTTTTTTATTATAATTATGTTTCTCCTGTCCTTCGACCTGTGGTTTTATCGTTATTCCCACATCATCACACGTATGCCTGTTGTTCAAAAAGATACAATTCAACTTTTTGATCCCTACACTTACTCATTCCAGCAACAACGTCACTCTAATCTTATTACCGATAAATCCACTGATCGCGCCATTAAAACCCTTCAATCTGTCCAAATTCAAGCAATGTACGGTACCCTCTACGACACAACGACTACATTCATGTATATCGACCCTTCAGAGCCTCTATTCCGTAATGATTTCTCTGAAAAAAACATTCAGGAATTCTTTTCGAATTTTTTGCTAACACCTAAGGGCATGCCCGTCTTAAAAGCATTTTCAGGACGAAACAGTAACAAAATTGCTGTTTTTTCGCACCTTCATGTTGTGGCGAACAACAAAGATTTGATTCAAACGGTGTCCCGGCAGGATTTTTTGGGAAATATGATCTTTACAACCGCTCCTGCCCTGAAACACATCATGAGCGACATCTCAGGGCAACCAATATCATTTAACAATTTTACTGATACGAATGACAGAATCTCATCCGCCTCTGTTGCGGTTAAATCATTTTCTTTTAACGAAATTGTACTGGAAGTATTTCTGGAAGAAAAACAAGGACAACAAGCATTCCTTTATTATGCCGACGCTTACGACCCCTACTGGAAAGCTTTTGTGAATGGCAAACAGGAATACGTGATACAGGCCAATATCGCCTATAAAGCTGTGATGATCCCTTATGGCCATTCCACTGTTCGTTTTGTTTTCGGAACAAAAATTCACTGGATAAGTATTTTTGCGCTTTTACTCTTAATTTCAACAGTAACCGGAAGTGTAATCTTTATTATTATTAACGGCCTGAACACACCACAAACACCACACCAAAAATAAGCCCCCTGTTTGTTATGTCCCAAAATCCGATTTTTATATCATCAATCCTGATTGACTGATCAAAGAAAAAAATTATGCTTTCATTTCATTTTTTATCATGCTAGCATTAATCCCTTCTATGAATAAAATCATTACCATCAAACCCCAGGTCCAGCTCGCCTGTCCTAACGAAGCGGCCCATGCGTAAGATCCTCTGGATATTTTTTGCCGGCAGCATTTTTTTGGGACTTACCTATCTTTGCCTAATTGTTCAAAACCGCATCCCCGTTACACACGACACATTTCAATATTTTCATCTTCAATATATCTACTACAATGAACTGTTTCAGCATAAAAATCTGCCGCTCTGGCTTCCGTACCAGTTCCATGGACTACCAGGCAACTATTACCTGTTCGACCTTTTACAAACTCTTTCACCAATATATTATTTATGCGCTTTCCTTGGCATAAAAATGAACGTCCTTTATCTTTGCTATATTCAAATATTCTGCAATGAACTTCTTTTCCTCAGCGGGATCATCCTCCTGGGCACAATCTACTATCGCTCCGTTAAGCCGATATGGTTCACTTCCTTCGCGCTGATCGGCAGCACCATCTGGTATCCGCAATTATGGTGGAACTTTCAATCTTTTTATTTCTTCCCCCTTCTTTTATACTGTTTTCATTGCTGGCTAAATACCCGTCAACCTAAATATTTCCTGTACACATCGCTTATCCTTCTTTTATCTATTCTTGGCAACCCAATTCATATCTGTGTTTTTTCATTCTTTATCTTACTCATTTACAGCCTGGCCACGATTTTTATTAAGCGGCAGGATATCCGCTCCCTTATAAAAAACTTCCGTCCGAAACACATCGTTCTTTTAACATGCCTTCTTCTGACAAGCGCTACGGGACTATTTTATTTCACCTATGGCAACAATAACATCCATTACTATGGCCCCTCCCGAACAATTTCTGGTGCAGTGCCTTTCAAAGATTTTGTTACATTCGGCAATCAAATCGGTTTCGCGAAAATTGGCCCCATGATCACCCGAACAACCAACAACAAAAACGTAGATATGAACCTTTACTGCGGATTTATCCTCTGGTTTTTTGTTATTATCGCCATCATTTATGCACGGGAACAGCAATCATTCATCATCCTGGGAACAGGGGCTATAATCTTCCTGTTCGGCATGGACTCATCTGTCAGCCGTCTTTTTTACTACGTTTTTCCTCTTGGGAACTTTTTCAGGCACATCGGCCTGACAGCCCCCATCAGCAAGATGTTCCTGGTCTTTTATGCCGGATTCGGTGTTGCCAAATTCTTTAAAAAAGATCTTTTTCATAAATTAAAAAAATCATGGCCACTGGTATTGCTGTTCATTCCTTTCGCCGGCATCGACAAAAATTTTCTACTATCCCCTGTTGTTTTCTGGAACATAACATCTTTTGACAAATATCTCCTGGGACCATTCCCACTCATACTGATCGGATTCATTGGCCTTTCCTTTTTATCGTTATATTCTCTTCCAACGCACCGGCAGGCAAAAGTTTTTTTTGTTATAATCATGCTTCTGCTGTCCTTCGACCTGTGGTTTTACCGTTATTCCCATATTGTCACGCGCATGCCGGTCGTTAACAAAGAAACCGTTCAACTTTTTGATCCGTACAGATACACCTTTCAAGAACAACGCTATTCGAACATTTTATCTAATAAAAATAATACCCGGGCTATCACGCTTTTCCCAGCGATTCAACCCCAAACATCTTTCAACACAATTTACGATACAACCTTGTCATTCATGTATATTGACACCCCTGACCCGGAATTCCGCGCGGATTTCTCTGAAAAAAATATTCATGAATTTTTTCTGTATGCCAAACAAGCCCCCCAACCTTTCCGCATCTTTCACGCTTGGGCCGGCTTTGACAGCAATAAAATTGCTATCTTTTCGCGCCTGCATGTCGCGGCTGACAACAAAGATCTATTGAAAACCATCTGCCGACAGGATTTTTTGGGAAACATGATTTTCACAACCGCTGCCGCACTTAAAAATATCAATAACACCAGCTCAAGGCAAACAATATCATCAAACGATTTGACTGATACCAATGACAGAATTCCGTCCGCCTCAGTTTCAGTCAAATCATTTTCTTTTAACGAGATAATGCTGGAAGTATTCCTGGAAGAAAAACAAGGACAAAAAGCATTCCTTTATTACGCCGACGCCTACGACCCCTACTGGAAAGCTTTTGTGAATGGCAAAGAAGAAAGCGTAATACAGGCCAATATTGCCTATAAAGCGGTGATGATCCCTTATGGGCATTCCACTGTTCGTTTTGTTTTCGGAACAAAAATTCACTGGATAAGTATTTTCGCGCTTTTACTCTTAATTTCAACAGTAACCGGAAGTTCAATTTACCTTATTATCAAAAGCCTGCGCACTCCCCCGGTACCTCGTCAGGAATAAGCATCTTACTTGCGCAGAAAAATCCTCTCCCAAACAATGCTGCAAGCATTAATCACAGAATTATAATTTAAAGAAAAGATAAAATTAAGGTCGTTGCAGCAAATGTTATGGCAAGCGCAACAGGAATTCTGCCCCACCTTCGGCCAAATATTTCTAAAGCCAGACAGCTTAACATTAAGAACAAGGCCTTTCCCTGAAAGAACTATACAGGGATACACAGAACCATCAGGCTCGATATGACAGGAAAAACGTTTTAGATAACAGTGCGGGATCACTCCAAATGGCGCGGCGTCCTTTTCGTCCACTTTAATAACATCATAGGAGAACGGCCAAGATAAATAATTTTTATACGCCTGATCTGAAAAGAATACGGGACGCCCCTTTCTTTTTTCTCCAAGGATTACCTCAATAACCCGCTTCAATGCATCATCACCCAGGCCAATATCCTTAGATGGAGAATCTGCAACCCGGCACAAACTAAACTGGGCGCGCGATCCATATTTTTCAACAAGATCAAGGATGCTTCCGATTGCCGTCACATTATGTTTTGTGATAACTGTATGGGTATGAAAACGAATGCCGTTTTCATAAAGAATACCCATTCCTTCCGTAATCTTTTGACTCGTCCCCTGACCCCGGTTGAGATCATTTTCTAATCCGATCCCGTCGATACTAACGGCAAGCGAATCAATTTTCTTTAATATATCAATTTTATTCCTGATCAAAATGCCATTCGTGCTTAAATGACAAAGGATCCCTTTAGACCTGATTTTATCCACAATAACACCAATATCATCACGTAAAAGAGCCTCCCCTCCATTAAGAGAAATATAACGCGTCCCCGCAAGCGCCATCTCATCGATCAAATGAAGAATATCTTCCGTCGACATGTCGGCATCCTGACGGTCATAAAACCGGCCGTAACAATAAATGCATCTCATATTGCACCGATGCGTAACACACAATGTAACAAATATCGGGATGCTCCTGCCTGACAAATGCCCCGCCACAATCGAAATGAGATACCGTAAATATTTCAACATACACACCTGGCTATTCTGCCCGTCGTTTTCTCAGCACTTCTCTTATGCGTGCGGGATAAACGGAACCTTAACATCCCAAAGAATTTTCCGATCATATCCATATTAACAATCCCCAATGGACGAAAGAACTCCTTAAATAATACCACTCCGTGGTGCAGCAAAAATGTCAAATACAACTCTTTCTGCCAGGAAGCAAGATCTTCGTCGGAAAAATCAGGTGTCCGCAGCATCGGCGAAAACATTTCAATCCTGACTTCTTCATCCGGAAGAATATCCTTCAGCCATCCTTTCCTTTTGCATTCATCATACAACTCCGTCTGTGGATATGGCGTATAAATAACAACAGTAATCAACGTTAACGGAAGCCTTGCCACAAGCGCCTTGCTCATTTCAAAATCCCGCCTTGTCTCACCGGGCGCCCCAACCATAAAATACCCCACCGTAGGGATTCCTGCCTTTGAAAACCATCCAATGACATCAGCAATCTTGTC
>JBAXBM010000152.1:0-5463 GCA_037141995.1 Candidatus Omnitrophota bacterium | reverse complement strand
AATCATCCGCCAGAGGGATAATTTTTACCGATATCTGCAATTTTTCAGCCATCCGCCGCAGCCGTGAAGAATCCCCGCAGCCCCACGGCATCGACACATGAACCGCATGAACCTCAATGCCCTGATTAATAAGAAGCCTGGCCGCTATCGCGCTATCAAGCCCGCCTGATAAAAGCCCAACCGCCTTAACTGCATTATTTGCGTTTTTCAAGGACAAGAACTCCTTTCTGCGTATCAATGGAAAAAATAAAGTTCTCCAAAAAAGACATCCCCAGCAAACCGTCCCCCACTCCCAGGTTGTCCCGCTCCAGGACCACCGCCGTCACATTGCTGACCCTGGCCTCACCGAGCGCCACTTCACGGATATGCACCACCCGCCCGCGCACATAACTCCCGCCGGCAAGCATCACCGGCACGGTTTTAGCAACCTCCGTTTTCAACCTGAGTTTTGTGAACATGGCCCGGGATACCTGCACCGCACTCGCCCCCGTATCAAGCAAGAAGCGGGCCGGGACGTTGCCATTAAGCTTGAGCCGCACATAAAAACTCTTCCCTTCACGCTCCAAAGGCACAATGATGCGCCCCCGGTTCATGCTGATAATACTGGGCTTCCTCTCGCCGGAAGGCCTCGCCATCGTCCTGTTACCCTGACTGGCGGTTTGCCCCGCCATAGACGCCCCGGCGTAAACCACATGCCCGACGGCCTTCGTAGCGGTCCACCCGGCCTTGCCCACCACGCCGACAGCCTCTCCTGTGGCCTCAAGGACAGCGCAACCGCAACAAAAAAACAATAAAGGTATAAAATATATATGCCGCATAAGCTTATTTTCTCTTGGGATGCGCTTTAAACTGATCAGCAGGGGGCATATCAGGCGGCTTCAGCGCCTGGATCCTGTCACGGTATTGCGCGGCTTTTTCAAACTCAAGGTTCCGCGCCGCCAATTCCATCTGCCGCTCAAGTTCAGCAATCTCCTGGCCCGCCGCATACGTTTCTCTGTCCTGCCCGATGATCTGACGTACAAAATCTTCAGCCTGTGACTGTTCTTCAATCCCGGCCTTAACCGCCTTTAAAATGGTCCGCGGCGTAATCCCGTGATCCGTATTAAACTTTATTTGTATCTCCCGCCGCCGGGCACACTCATCAATCGTCTGGCGCATGGCACGGCTCACTGTTTCAGCGTACATCACCACAACCCCGTCAACATGCCGGGCCGCGCGGCCCGCTGTCTGAATCAAGGATGTCCCCGAACGCAGGAACCCTTCCTTATCCGCATCAAGGATGGCAACCAGCGACACCTCCGGGAGGTCAAGCCCTTCACGCAACAAATTAACGCCCACCAGGCAATCGTATTTCTTCAGGCGCAAATCCCGAAGGATCACCGAACGTTCAATCGTTTTAATATCCGAATGAATATACTTGACCTTCAATCCCTTTTCTTCCAGATAAGCCGCAAGGTCTTCCGCCATGCGCTTGGTCAATGTCGTCACCAGCACACGCTCTCCCTTTAATGCACGCACCGCCACTTCGCGCCGGATATCCTCGACCTGCCCCGCAGTCGGACGCACCTCAATCACCGGATCCGGTATCCCTGTCGGCCGGATCACCTGCTCCACCAGGACGCCTGCAGACTCTTTAAGCTCAAACGGCGATGGCGTTGCCGAAACATAAATGACCTGAGGCACAACGGCCTGAAATTCTTCAAAACGCAGGGGGCGATTGTCCAGGCACGACGGCAGGCGAAACCCGTGATTGACCAGCATCTCCTTGCGCGCGCGGTCGCCTTCATACATCCCCCGGATCTGCGGGCATGTCACATGCGACTCGTCAATTAATACCAGGAGATCCTTCGGAAAATAATCCATCAGGCAATACGGCCGCGCCCCCGGAGGCCTGCCGGAAAGAACACGCGCATAATTTTCAATCCCGTGGCAATACCCCATCTCACGCATCATCTCAACATCAAACATGGTCCTTGACCGAAGGCGCTGGGCTTCCACCAGCTTGCCCGTTCCCGTCAATTCACCGTAACGCAGTTCCATCTCGCCGACAATCTGTCCAAGCGCCTCTTCCATTTTCGGACGGGACATGACAAAGTGCTTGGCCGGAAAAACCGCGGTCTGTTCAAGCTCCTGCAGCACCTCGCCGCTCAAAGGATCAATCTGGCGGATCCGCTCAATCGCATCGTCAAAAAATTCAATGCGCACGGCATCCTGCCGGTAGGCCGGAAAAATCTCGACAATGTCGCCGCGCACACGCACCCTCCCGCGGCTGAAATCATAATCATTGCGTTCATACTGGATTTCCATCAATCGGCGCAAAGCGTCATCCCGCCGCAGAGTTTCTCCCCGCCTGAAAAATACAAGGCTGTTCTGATAATCTTCCGGAGAGCCAAGATTATAAATGCAGGAAACGCTCGCCACGATGATCACGTCGCGGCGGGACATCAACGATGTTGTGGCCGCCAGGCGCAGTCGGTCAAGCCGGTCATTGATCGACGCATCTTTCTCAATATAAACATCGGTCTGCGGGATATAAGCTTCGGGCTGGTAATAATCATAATAACTGACAAAATATTCAACCGCATTGGCAGGAAAGAACTCCTTGAATTCCCCGTAAAGCTGGGCCGCCAGCGTCTTGTTATGAGAAATAACCAGCGTCGGACGATTGATCTTTGCCACCACATTAGCTAACGTGAACGTTTTGCCGCTGCCGGTCACCCCCAGAAGGACCTGGGCCCGGCGCCCCGCGATAATACCGGAAATTAACGCATGAACAGCATTTTCCTGGTCGCGGATTAATTTGAAAGAAGATTGCAGGTCGAACTTTTCCATGACCATAAGGGCAACATCACGGCCCTGAAGCGCAAAGGGATTAACAGATCTTCCCGTGCTTATACGGACGAAGTTTGTTCTTGTCGCACTTGCGCAGGATCTCGGCTTCGATATCAATCCCCATGCCGCCGCACAGATCAAAAAGGCGGATAAAAGTATCTGCCAGCTCTTCCTTAAAATTCACCGGATCCTGTTTGCGGTGAGCTTCCATGGCCTCGGCAAGTTCGGTAACAACAAGCATCAAGGCTTCTCCGGTATTACGGGGATCATCCCAGAAACCTTTTGACTTCGCGATCCCGTGGCACAAATTTGTCATTTCCTTGATCGTGGGAGAACTCATCGCCTGTTCCTTTCCAGGAAATTCAACATATCTGCCGACAGCTTGGCCACAACCTTGACCGCGGCTCCCGTTACCGGATGCTTGAAGACAATCTCAGCCGCGTGCAGCGCCGTGCGTTTAAACTTAAGATCGTAATCCTTGCGAAAAATATACTTGTTTTCGCCTACGATCGGATGGCCGATCCCCTTGAAATGCAGGCGCAATTGATTGGTCCGTCCCGTAATGGGTTCCGCCTCGACGATCGTGAAATTCTTGCGCAATTCCATCACACGGTATTTTGTCAGGGCATCTTTAGCGCCCTTGGCAGGAGAGAATTTATCCTCAAAAGCATCCTTAACCGGCATATTGATCGTCCCGGCTGGACGGGCCACGCGGCCATGAACAAAAACAGCATACTTTTTGTGCACCTTGCGCTGATGAAAAAGATCCATCAGCAATTTCTGATTAACCTTGCCTTTGGCAAAAAAAATCACACCCGAAGTTTCCTTGTCAAGACGATGGCAGGGGTGCAGCCTGGCGCCGGGGACGCCATCTTTCTCCTCACGATAAAATTCATTGACCATATCATCCAGCGATTTCTCGGCCGCGGACGAAACGCCCCCCGGCACACTGAGAAGCCCGGCCGGCTTGTAGAAAGCCATAAACTGCTCGTCTTCATAAAGAACTTTGATCGGATTCTTGGACGTGAACTGCTTAGACATCAGGATTCCTCTTCATCATGGCCGAAACGGTCTTCCATCAATTTTGTCAGGCGATTCACTTTAAGAAGAAGGATAACCGGAAAAATAATCAACCACATTTGCAAAAGGAAAGCCACCGCCATCTGGAGAGGAGAAACCGAAATATTTAACGCGCTGGTATCCATACGATCCTCGTAAAATAAATGTTACACCGAAACCGATTTAACCGGATTATCCCTGGAAGCAAGAACGGCAGCCACAAAATCGGCCAGCAATCTGCTGTCCCGCGGATGAATGTCATTAAAAAAAATGGCGGTATTAAACCCATCACCCTCAATAATATTTTCCGTGCGCACCACCACGCCGCCACATATGATCTTCGTCGATAAAACCCTGTCTTCTTTTTTCAAAGGAAGCAGCAGGGTAATCCGCAATTTCATCATGGGTTCAAGAAAAACATTGACGCGGCAATAAACTCCCGAAGCACTGATATTCCTTGTTTCGGTTACAAGATCAGTACCCATCACGGCGATCTTTAACGGAATGTTATTGTCAACACGCGGCTGGCGCCGTTTTTCAGGATGCATCGACGAACCCACGGATCACCTCCCGTTTATAAAGAGCCTCTTCAGAAAAATCAATGCCTAGCTGATATGTTTCTGCAACCGAATTTATGCGCACCCAAGCCACGCGTCCGCGCACTTCCAAAAGAACGTCTGAATCAACCAGCTGAAACTGTAAATTAAGCCATTGATTAACCGGAAAGAAAATAAACGAAATTATCTTTAACCCGCCTGTACTGATATCCTTCGCCGCATAACCCAGGAACATCTGGTCTGAACCAGCCTTAATTCTGACAGATCTGATAAATGGAATCCTGGAAAAACGCCTAAACCCCACCCCTTCACTCCTTATCATTATAACAAGCCAGTATTAATATAATAATTATAACACAGATGAAAAACACCACGAGACTTTTACCGGATTTATACCGGTCAACTGTCAGGCCGTAAAAAGCCCCTGTGCCACGCCTTTAACAAGCTTTTGCGGCAGAGCTTCGGCCACGACAACATGCCCAATCCCTTTAGCAAGAACAAAACGGTTTTTCTTCCCGGAGAATTTCTTGTCAAACGCCATGGCCGCAAGAATTCTACCGAGCGTGGCCCGCTCAATCACCTGCGGCAACCCGATACAGGACAAAAGCATTTCAACCCGCAAAGCATCCCGCGCAGTTAAAAGCTCCGACGCCAACGATATCCGGCAAGCCGCCCGCATACCCAGCGCCACAGCTTCACCATGATGATAGATTTCATATCCGCAGGCTGTTTCAATGGCATGCCCCAGCGTATGCCCGAAATTCAGGATAATACGAATTCCCTTTGTCTCTTTTTCATCCCGTTCAACAATTCCGGCCTTGATCGCCACGCAATCAAGGACAACCCGCGTCAATGCCGCCTTGTCACGGGCCAGGATCTTATCCGTATTTTTCTCTAAAAATTCAAAAAGCAACGGATCCCGGATCACGCCATACTTGACCGCTTCAGCCAAACCATTACGCAGCTGCCGATCCGATAAAGTCGAAAGCAGTGCCACATCACTCCAGACAAGACG
>JBAXBM010000151.1:0-5484 GCA_037141995.1 Candidatus Omnitrophota bacterium | reverse complement strand
CTCCTGATCATCTGTCTGCTCGGCCTTGCGGATAATCCCCCGCAACACCTGGCGGCGAACCTTGCGCGCCCGATCCCTGATTGTCTTAATGCCGCCGTCAAAAGCCTTTAGGGCTGTTGCCGGGTCAATGACCTCCGGTGATGCCGAAGCCATGGCGGTCAATTTTTGGCGCAAGGCCTCATCTTCAAATTCAACGATCAGCGCCGACGGACGTGTGTCGCGCCCCTCATCCAAAAGGCGGTACGCCACCGTCAACACCTGCCGCGCCGCCTGTCCGGGCAACTCTTCCGGCGCAAGCCGCTCTCTTGCCTTCTTCAGCCAGGCCGCATCCGCCATCACGAACCGGAGAAGCCACTCCTCATCTGAGGAGAATTCTGCAGTTATCGCAGGTTTAACGGCTTCTTCCACAATCCGTACCGGCATACCGGGCTGTTTTTTCAACATGTTCTGACGTTCACGTAAAACAACATCTTCACTCACATTAAGCCTTGACGCCAATTCTCTCAAATACGCATTCTTGACAACTTCATTATTAACTTTCTCAATAGTCACAAGCATCTCGCGGCAAACAAGGCCGCGGCCCTCAGGCGTATCAACGCCGAATTCCGTCGAAAGGCATTCCAGCTTAAAATCAAAAAGGCTTTTAGCCTGGGCCACGCGCCGACGGAAATCTTCTGCCCCGTACGTTCGGATAAAAGAATCGGGATCGTCGCCTTCCGCCAGCGCCGCGACCTTCACATCCATTTCTTCTTCCAGAAGAATATCCAGGCTGCGCAGGGCGGCGGACTGTCCGGCCTTATCCATATCAAAAAGCATCGTAACATGTTGGGTATATCGCCGGATCAAACGTATTTGATCAGACGTAAGCGCGGTCCCCTGGGAAGCCGCCACATTTTCAACACCCGCCAGGAAAGGACGGATAAAATCCAGATACCCTTCCACAATAATCACCCGGTCTTCGCGGCCTATGTCTTCTTTCGCCCAGTTAAACCCGTAAAGATTACGGCCCTTAACATAAACCGGTGTTTCCGGTGAATTAATGTACTTGACCTTGTCGTCCTTCTTCATGGCGCGCGCGCCAAAAGCCACAGGTCGCCCACGGTAATCAAAGATCGGGAATATCAGCCGGCCCCTAAAACGATCGTAACATCCTTTGCCATCAGCCCGGGGCACCACAAGACCTGATTTTTCAATGATCGCCGGCTCAACACCATTTTGCCCTAGATGATGGATAAGCCCGTCCCAGCTGTCAGTAGCATATCCAATCTGGAAACGCCGTACCGTATCAAGGTTCAGCTCCCGCCCTTTCACATACTCCCGGGCCTCATCAAACAACGGCCCGCGGCCTGCAATGAGATTATAATGAAAGTATGCCACAGCAATGGCATTCGCCGCAAATATTTTTTCACGCGCGCTGTCTTCCCTTGTGCGGTCACGCCCGCCAACAGGGATATCAACACCCGCTTTCTCGGCCAAAAAACGAACAGCCTCAGGGAATTCCAGTCGTTCCTGCTTCATCACAAAAGAAACAACATTACCGCCAACCCCGCAGCCAAAACAATGAAAAATCTGCTTGTCCGGCGTTACCGTGAATGACGGGGTCTTCTCATGATGAAAAGGACAAAGTCCCTTGTAATTTCTTCCCGCACGCTTGAGCGGCGTATATGTGCCGATAAACGCCGCAATATCGATCCGTTCAAGCACGCGCGTGATAATATCTTCCGGGATCAAACTCACGCCCACAGCTCCTAACCTGCTACCACAGGATCTACTTCTTCGGGGCTTTCGTCAAAACTTCTCCGACAACCGGGTTAACACGCACTCCCGGCATAACCGCCGCAATAAACCCAAGCGTTACCTGATGATAGGCCTTGGGCGCAATATTAATAACATATTTATGAGATAAAGAAGTGCGCGTCATATTCTGCAAATAAGGGTGCGCTGTCATCAAAAAGACAAACAACACCATGCTCGCCGTGAGCATGGACCTGACAACCGCCAGCAGAACGGCGCCCCATCGGTCTATGAGCGGCAATGGCTGGATCGTAAAGGCCAAAAGAAAACCCTCCCGGATAAGCTTGAATACGATAACACCCGTCAGCCAGATCAAAATAAAAGCCGCCGCCTGAAGCCATGGCTTAGGGATTAAAACAAAATGTATCCCCAGGGCCGCCAGCCTCGCAAAAAAATGAAACGCCATCAGCATGGCAAAGAAAAGCCCGATGGTCTTTATAAATTCGACAACAAAGCCTGCCTTGCCGCCGCTGTAAATAATTCTGACCACCAGCAGGATTAAAACAATATCTACCCAGTTTAAATTCTTCAGAAATTCCATAATTTCCAACCTTTTAGGGAAAAATATTCTTACAACAGGATAAAGTATAACATATTAATTCAAAAAGTGTCAAACACCCGCGAATTCCTCAGGCGCCGGTTCTTTTTCCGCCGCAACCTGAACGGGCACAGGGACATCCTGCTGATTCCCAGAAAACTTGACAGAAACAACTTTGGATACCCCGCGCTGCTGCATGGTAACCCCGTACATGACATTGGCATGCGCCATTGTCTTTTTATTATGCGTAATAACAATGAACTGGGATATTTTGGCAAATTCCTTAAGTACCGATGAAAAACGATCCACATTGGCTTCATCCAGCGCCGCATCGATTTCGTCAAGGACGCAAAACGGGCTGGGATTGACGCGGAATACCGCAAAAATCAGAGCTATAGCGGTCATGGTCTTCTCTCCACCTGAAAGAAGGCTGATGGTTTGCAATTTTTTGCCGGGAGGACGGGCCACAATTTCAATACCGGATTCAAGGGCATTCTCCGGGTCAATCAGCACCAGCTGAGATTCGCCGCCATTAAAAAGCAATTTAAAATACTCGCGGAACTGTTCGTTCACCTTGGTGAAAGTTTCAATAAACAGCTCCCGGGTCGTTTTATTAATCTTGCGGATAGTCTGCTCCAGCGAAGTCTTGGCTTCCAGAAGATCACTTTGCTGTTTGGTCAAAAACTGGAATCTTCCCTTAAGCTCCTCAAACTCTTCAATCGCAAGAAGATTAACGCCGCCGAAAGCATCACAACGCTTGATGAGCGCCTGGATATCCTGACAAAGCGCCTCGATATCTATCACCGGAACAACGCCGCCGCCATCCTCTCCCAGCTGCTCCGCAGGCATAACAGGCAGTTCAAAATTATAT
Source organism: Candidatus Omnitrophota bacterium (assembly GCA_037141995.1). Taxonomy (GTDB): domain Bacteria; phylum Omnitrophota; class Gorgyraeia; order Zapsychrales; family Fredricksoniimonadaceae; genus Fredricksoniimonas. Next base: position 2,281 of record JBAXBM010000151.1, on the reverse strand, counting down.
TTCTGGGCCATCCGTTCACGCACCGACTTTTCCTGAAAATCAAATTGCTGGATCCGCAGGGCCATCTCATGCGCATTATCCCGCCCGTCAGCCAGTAATTTCTCAATGCCCGCGATCTGCGCGCGCAAACTGTTCAACCGCTGCGAAAGGTCTTTTTCTTCAGATTCCACACGGGCACGCGAATCCCTGAACGCCTCCTTTTCTCCCCGCAAAGTTGTCAGGGACTCATTCTGGCGCAATGTGTCCTCCTCAAGGCCCTGGCGGCGTTCACCAAAAGAAAGCGTCTCCTGATCAAGCCGGGATATCTCCTCCCGAAAACTGTTCATGTCAGCCACAAACCCGGCCATACTGGATTGCCACGATCTTTCCCGTTCCCGCATGGCCCCCAGCTCGGATTCAACCTGAGCAACCGCCACCGCTGTTTCTTCACGCGCCACACGCTGTGCCGCCAACGCCTCCTGCCGGCCGCGCGACGCTTCTTCAATATCCTGACGTTCAGCCTCCAGCCCCCCCATTTCCGCGGCCAAAGCCGCATCTCTTTCCCCCAGGCGTAAAAGCCCCGTGTCAACTTCATGAATCTCATCAGCCACTGCCTGCAATTCCTGAAGGAGCTTTAACGCTTCAGCGCCGATATCCGATTGCTGGGCTTCACACACCGACAGACGGCGATCCTCGGCATGCGCTTCCTGAAGCAATTTCTCCGACGCGCGGGAATTTTCGGTAATCGCGAGCATCCTCGCCGATCGCTCTGCGGTCAATCCTTCCAGGGCCGTATCAATCCTGGCAATCTCGGCGGCAATAGCCAGCGGATCAAGTTCAACAAACTTTGTCTCGCAGATGATCTCATAAAGAGGCGCGGCATCCATGCCGTCGAGATACCGGCGCAAGTCTTCCCTCTGTTCCGCGGGGACTTCACTCACAGACTGAAGCTTGCCGATAAATCCGGTATGACGCTCATCCGGAGGAATGGGCGAAAAAAAACGGCCCGTGATAACAGGATCCGGCATGTCCTGATATTGGACGTGCAGTTTTTCAATAAACTCTTTCTGGGACACCAAAAACAATTTTTTATGGCGCTGGGTTTCAATCTTATTATCCAGGCTCGCCAGCTCTTCCCGCGCGACTAAAAGGGCCTCTTTTTGCCTGTCAAGCTGCCCCTGAATATCCTGCCGCCTGACCATAATATGACGTATGCCCTCGGACAAACCATCCAGCTTCCGCTCAACCTCCGCGCGCTCTGATAACACCTTCGACTGCTCATGATCCAGGCGTCTCCGCCGGGTCAGATACCCCTCACGCTCCTTGATAACCTCAACAAGCCCGCCCTTTACCCCGGCGATACGCGACGCAATCTGACGGGCATTTTCCTCATCCGCACGCATGGATTGCTCGTATTCCCGGATCTGTGCCGCGATAGCAGCCAAAGCCCGGCGCCTTGCTTCAAGCTCTTCAGCGGCCACCGCGAGCGCCTCAACCGATGAGCCGAGCATCTGCCCCAACTCTGCTATCTTCGCCTGCTGAAGGCTGCTTTTATCAGCCAGCAAAGCCTTTTGACTCGCCACGCGTTTCTCGTTCTGGGCAAGATTTTCGAGACGCTCATCATTGAAAGCGATCTGACGGATCGCCAGCTCAATCTGATTCTCAAGCTTCATATCCCGGTCCCGGGCTTCCCGCACGCTGCATTCAAGATCTTCGAGCGCAACCGTTTCCTGCGCGAGCATCCCGCGAAATTCACCGAGCTCACGCTGGGCCGCTTCTTCACCGCCTTTTAACGCATCAACCCGCGCCTGCACCGCTGAACGTTCACGCGTCAGAACGCCGCACTGGTGGAGCGCATACGTCTGTTCAAGTCCTTTTAATTTTTCAAACTCATCTTTATACCGCTGGGCTTTTTGGGCCTGCCGCTCGACCGTCATGATCTGCCGCTTAACTTCTGTTACAATATCATTCAAACGCAACAGGTTATCATCTGTCTCTTTCAACTTACCCATGGCTTCGCGCTTCTTAGCCTTATATTTTGTAATACCTGCCGCTTCGTCAAAAATCATACGCCTGTCATCCGGGCGGGCACTGACCACAAGATCAACCCTGCCTTGCTGAACAAGGGAATAAGACTCCGCGCCAACACCCGTCCCCATAAAAGTCTCCAGGACATCCTTCAGGCGAACGGCTTCTTTATTAATAAGGTATTCACTCTCTCCCGAACGGAAAAGACGCCGGGTAACCGCAACCTCATCGTGCGGAACCGGAAGGATCCGGGAGGTGTTGTCAAAGGTCACGC
>JBAXBM010000150.1:0-5501 GCA_037141995.1 Candidatus Omnitrophota bacterium | reverse complement strand
TCAAAGCTGAATTTATTTGTTGAAAGTAAATGGCAGAATAATTCACCGACAAGAGGGACCCTTGTTGCATTTCTCGAAACAGAACGTCGCCTTGACCTGAACAATATCCTGAAGATTCTTTTCCTGGATATAGCGCGTCATGTGATGCAGGATATCCTGCGCTCCCTTAAGGTAACAGCTGGTCCCCACGCACACACGGATCTCCAGCTTGTCCTGCTGTTTGCCGTCGACAATGATCATGGACTTTCCGCGCATACGGCGGCGCGCATTATAATGCGTATGCAGGGCATGATGCGCCTTCTCACTGCCCGGCGCTCCGAGCTTGGCGGCATAAAGTTCCTTGAGATACGGATTATCCTGCGACTTGTGAAGCTGAAGCATTTTATCCGCTTCATAAAGCCCCTTGGTGCGCTTCGCCTTATATCCCGGCGTCAAATTCACCGGCTGTCCTGCCCCGTTGATACATCCCGCCGGGCACGACATGAATTCAATGAAATGATACTCGATCTTGCCGGCCTTGACCTTTTCAAGGAACGCCCGCGCATTGGCCAGCGAATGCACCACCGCAAGACGGAATGTTTTTCCGGCCAACGTCACCTCGGCCTCACGGATACCGGCTTCACCGCGCACCGCGTGAAAATCCGGATTCTCAAGGGTCTTGCCCTCAACCTTTTCATACACATACCGCAGGGCCGCTTCCATAACACCACCGGTATTACCGAAAATCACGCCGGCACCGGTCTTGAACCCCAACGGCATATCGAGTGTCCCCGGCTGAAGATCCCGGAACTGAATACCGTACTGATTGATCATCTGGACCAACTCCTGCGTCGTGATCACATGATCGACCTCAGGAATCCCGTTATGCGTGAATTCAGGACGTTTGGCCTCGAATTTCTTGGCCGTGCACGGCATGATAGAAACAACCACCATATTCTCGGCCGTAACACCCAGTTCTGTTGCAAAATGCGATTTAGCCACAGAACCGAACATCTGCTGGGGCGATTTACAGCTGGAAAGATTGGGGATCATTTCAGGATAATGCTGTTCCACAAACTTAACCCACGCCGGACAGCATGAGGTGAACATCGGAAGAATTCCATTATTAGTCACACGGTTGATGAATTCATTGCCTTCTTCAAGAATGGTCAAATCAGCGCTGAAACACGTATCAAACACCTTCTTGAACCCCATGATCTTGAGTGCGGCCACAATCTGTCCTGTGGTCAACTCCCCCGGCTGATAACCGAATGCCTCGCCGAGCGCCACACGCACCGCCGGTGCGATCTGAACAATCACAACTTTCCCGGGAGTATTCAGAGATTTCCATACCACGTCCACCTCGGAGCGGGGCGTCAACGCACCCGTCGGGCAAACACGCGCGCACTGGCCGCACAACACACATTCGACACTTTCAAGATCTTTCCCGAACGCCGGCTGAACCACCACATCATGGCCGCGATGGGCGAAATCAATAGCTCCAATGCCCTGCACCTCCGCGCACATGCGCACGCAGTCGCCGCATAGGATGCACTTGTTGGGATTACGGACAATCGACGTTGAACTCGTATCTACCGGCTGTTGCTTTAAGACCGAACGGAAACGCACCTTGTCCACACCCAGCCGCTTGGAAATATCCTGCAGTTTGCAATTGGTGCTTTTCACGCATGTGGTGCACTCGCGGTCATGATTCGCGAGAATCAGCTCGAGAGCAATCTTGCGGATCTGCCGCACCTCGGCGGTATTGGTCTTAACTTTCATACCTGCCTCTGGCGGCGTTGAACAGGACGTCAACAGACCACGCCCCTCGATCTCGACCGTACACATACGGCAGGCGCCGTACACACTAAGCTCCGACACATAACAGAACGTCGGAATATCGATATGGGCCTTGCGGATAACCTCAAGGAGATTCTTTTCTCCTTCAAGAGCCACATCACGCCCGTCAATGTTAACATACTTAACAGCATCCATCTTCACACCCCCGTGATAGCATCAAATTTACATGTGGCCGCGCAAACCCCGCAACGGATACAGATATCCGCATTAAGAACATGCGGCTTCCTGACTTCACCTTTAATCGCACTGACCGGACACTTCTTCACACACGCCGTGCACCCTTTACACTTATCGGCATGGATCTCCGGTTTGGCCAGTTTCTTACATTCACCCGTCGGGCAACGCTTGTCCACGACGTGGGCCAGATATTCATCATAAAAATACTTGAGCGTCGACAACACAGGATTCGGCGCCGTCTTCCCGAGGCCGCACAAAGATCCCTTCTGAACAACCAGCGCAAGCTCTTTCAGAAGATCAAGCGTTTCCATCGTCGCCCGGCCTTCGGTGATATCTTCCAGAAGATACAGCATCTGCTTGGTGCCCTCACGGCACAGGACGCACTTGCCGCAGGATTCTTTCTGCGTGAACTGCATGAAATACTTGGCGATATTGACCATGCATGTTGTTTTGTTCATGCACACCAACCCGCCGGAACCGACCATGGCGCCGATACTGCGCAAGGAATCGAAATCCAGCATCAGGTCAAAATGCTCGCGCGTCAGACAACCGCCCGACGGACCGCCGATCTGCACCGCCTTGAACCCGTCAGGATCAATGCGCCCTTTCTTGTCCGTCACGCCGCCGCCGACCTGAAAAATGATCTCCTTCAACGTCACGCCAAAAGGCACTTCAATAAGCCCGGTATTGGCCACATGCCCCGACAAGGCAAATGTCTTGGTGCCTGGTGATGTTGCCGTTCCCATGGCCCGGAACGCGGCCACGCCGATATTCATGATGAGCGGGACTGTGGCCAGCGTTTCCACATTATTGATAACCGTGGGCTTGCCCCAAAGGCCGCTCTGCGCCGGAAAAGGCGGCTTGGGCTTTGGCATGCCACGATCACCTTCAATCGATGCCATGAGAGCCGTTTCCTCGCCGCATACAAAAGCCCCGGCACCTTCCATGACGCTGACATTAAATTTCAGCCCTGACCCGAAAACATTATCCCCCAGAATACCCGCCGCCCTGGCATCCTCACAGGCCTTGCGGACGCGCTTGACCGCCAGCGGATACTCGGCCCTTACATACACATAGCCTTCGTCGGCACCAATAGCACGCGCCGCGATCATCATCCCCTCGATTACCGCGTGCGGATTACCTTCCATGACGGAACGGTCCATGAAAGCGCCGGGATCTCCCTCGTCACCATTACAAATAATATATTTCTTGTCATTTTTCTGCACACGGCATACATCCCATTTCTTTCCCGTCGGGAAACCGCCGCCACCGCGCCCGCGCAACCCGGAATCGATCATATCCTTGCAAATAATCTCCGGTGTCATCTGCAGGTACGCTTTCTTTGCCGCAGCATAACCGCCGATAGCCGAATATTCCATAATATCTTCAGGATTAAGTTCGCCGCACTGCTTGAGTACAAAACGCGACTGGCGCTGGTAAAAAGGAATATCTTTCTGCGACTGGCAATGCTTGCCTGTCACTGGATCAACATACAAAAGGCTATCGATGATCTCGCCGGTCTTCAATGTTTTCTCAACAATACCCTTCACATCCGCCGCCGTGACGCGATTATAAAGAATATCGTCCGGCATGATCTTGACCAGCGGTCCCATCTGGCAAAACCCCTGACAACCGCTCTTGGAAATATAAACCGTACTGGCCTTGTCCGTACTGGAAGAAGCGCCTTCAAAGGTGGTAACTACCTTAAGCCCCAGGGCATTAACTTCCGTCGCAAAAGCATTGTAAACATCCATGGCGCCATTGGCCACACAGCCTGTTCCGGTACAAATAATGATCTTCTTTTTAAGACCGCCCTTGCCTTCAATGATAAGCTGAGCGGAACCATCCTTAAACTGACACATGCTTGCTCTCCTCTTTCTTTCTGATATCTTCCAGAAGTGCCAATGCTTTCTCTGATGTCATTTGCCCGTAAACTGTCTCATTAACCACAATAACCGGCGCCAGGCCGCACGCACCGAGGCATGATACGGTCTCAACCGTAAACAGCATGTCGGGGGTTGTCACATCTGTGCCGGCCAATCCGAGTTTCTGACGCAGTGTGCCCAAAAGGTTCTCTGAACCCTTCACATGGCAGGCTGTCCCGTCGCATAAACGTATCACATATTTACCCTTGGGCACAAGCGCAAAATGCGCGTAAAAAGATGCCACCCCGTAAACCTTGGCCGGAGAAAGACCGAGGGTTGTGGCCACAAACGTCATGACCTCTTCGGGAAGATAACGGTATTCATCCTGGACTTCCTGCAGGATAGGAATGAGCTTGGCCGGATCAGCACCATGTCGCTCGACAATGGCGCAGACCTTTTCAAATTTTCGATACATCACTGTTGGCATTGTTGTCTCCTTGATCGCGGTTACGTTTAAGATTATTCGTTAACACAGCCAGGCTTTGGGTCAGGCGTGCATTTTCCAGGATAACATCCGCCGGAATGCGCAATGGCGCCGGGGCAAAATTCCAGATCGCCTTGATCCCGGCATTGACCATCAGGTCAACCGCAGACTGGGCATACTCTGCCGGAACACTCACGATCCCGATATGCACATGCATCCGCTTCGATAAATTCGGCAACTTGTTCAGCGGAAGGACTTCTTTACCAAAAATCCGTGTCCCAACCTTGCGTGGATCATTATCAAAAGCGGCCACAATATTAAGGCCGTATTTTTCAAAATCACGGTACCCTAAAAGCGCCTTGCCAAGATTTCCCGCCCCAACAAGGAACGCATCATGCGCATTGTTCCAACCTAAAAATTCTTTAATACTGTCAACCAGGCCCGCCACCCTAAAACCGATGCGCGCCGTACCCACCTCACCTGTAACCTCAAGGTCCTTGCGCACCTGGGTGGGATCAAAATCAAATTCCTTGGCGATCTGCGTGCAGGACACATGCTCCAACCCCTGAGCCATAAGTCCTTCCAGTAAATGAAGATAAAGAGGAAGTCGCTTGAGCGTGGAACGCGAAACAATCACCGGCTTTTCCTTAAATATCATCTGCCACTCCTTCCTGGAAGAACCCTCAGCACACCACTTTTAATGGAGAAAATTTTATCGATAAATCTTTCTTCAAAAATATAACACACAAACCGGAAGTGTCAAGAAAATTTTCTCGATAGGGGAGGAATTTGAATGCAAATCATCCGAAGAATAACCCTAAACAACGTATACCTGTAACGCCTTAAGATCGGGAAATTCAAAAGATCAAAAGGACTCCGCATCTTCTTTATTACGGCCAAATACCCTGGAATAAAATCTTGATCTACCAATGCCTAGCCCCACTAACAACAATCCAAAAATAGCGAATGTCCGTTCCATTGAAAAACGACGTCGACGAGATGCGTCTGTCGGCCAAGTTCCCGCTGTAACAAATGACCTTTCCGGCTTGTGCGGATCAAAATAAACCAAAATTTCTTTTCCTACAGGATATCGATCCTGTTGTGCCTCCACCATATACTTAAAAAAATTCCAATAC
>JBAXBM010000149.1:0-5589 GCA_037141995.1 Candidatus Omnitrophota bacterium | reverse complement strand
CTATGCGCATCACAATGACTATGGCCTATGCCAATCCCGGGTTCATCTTCCTGGGCAAACCAGGCGCCGCCGGCATGGCCAGGGCCATTCACGCCATAAGCGTATGTGAACTGGGGCGCGGCATTGAAAGACCAAAAAGCAAAAGGCTCCGTGTTATTCTGAACCCAGGCATTATAATCGGAATACAAATTAAAGTTTGTATCTCTCCCCGGCGAACCATCGCCGATATAGCCGACCTGCAAATTCCAGTTATATTTCAGCGCGTGCGGTTTATAAAAAATATTATTATATAAATAAACATTAATTTGCGTTTCATCCCGTGTTCCATCAGGCGTTACCCTGAAATTCCCGCCATCAACAGCGGTATCCCCATTATCCGCATACACATTGTGTACCGCATAAAGATTGAATGGACCGGCATAAATATTTGAACCTGTCCCAGAATTCTTATAAACAAGGTTATTAATCAGAAAATAATTACTTTTCCCTGTATAAGCTATATCTGCCGTCGAATTCAAGTTAATGCCCCAAACATTGCCATCAGCAGTATTATCGATTAACTTGTACATCATATCGCGGTTATCCCCGTGACCTTCACCCAGATCAAACCCTTTTAAATTGTTATAACTCCTGTTGCGCAAAAATGTGACCTGCCCGTTGAGTGCTTTAAAACCGATACCAGCATCATTCGTAACAAGATCACCCTGATGGCTATACGCAACAGAATCCGTCACCTTCGCGTTAATAACCGCCTTATGCCCGTCCCCTAATAAAATCCCGTTAATAAAATTATGATTCCCGTCACATTCAAGATGATCCGCCGTGAATCCATCAGCATGCCGCACATTCAGCTGCCCATCTCCGGCCCCGGCGGTATCTGTCAGGTAACTGGTTCCATTATTAAAAAATTTTAAATTCCGGAAAGAACTTTGCAAGACCGGATATCCTGTACCATTCTTTTCCTTAACATGGATACCACTCCGTGGGCTATTACGGATTTCAATGCCGCCAGGCACATTGCCATCAAACTGAACGCCGTTATTTTGAATCAGAAGGATGCCGATCAACGTCGTCAAATCCAGGCCTGTCCCGTCGAAAACAACCGGCCCGGTGCCCCAGACCGGATCAACTTCAAAACGAATAGGATTATTCCAGGTTGCCGTATCCGTATAAAAATTATTATTGATCCAGATAACCCCGCCCAAAGACACATCATAGGTCGTCCCGGGGCGCAGTTTAAAAACAGTTGCCGGCGGAACTTTATGACTTGAATCAACAGTGTGCGCCCCCCAGTCCGCATGCAATGAATCGGCCCAAACACCGTTATTCTTTTGCGTCCCAGGAATTGTTTTCCAAGCCGTTGCGCGGGTCAACCCATCCGCCTCATCATGCCCCGCCAGAAAATCAATGTAATACGTAGCCGCGAACACCGGCGGACTGGCCAGTATTACCGATATCAATACGAGTGCGTTCATAAAATGCTGCATATGCCTCCAGCAACCTGCACAACCCAAGAGCTTGAGCAAGTTTATTTTATCTCCATCGGACCTAAAGCCCCACCGCCTTGCGCGCAATAGCGACGGCATCCGCGGCATCAACCTTAGCGTCACCGTTGATATCCGCCCGCGCCTGCTGGGCCGGGGTGAGCGTCCCGCCGATCGTATATTTAAGAACCAGCGCCGCGTCGTACATGGTGACTTTGCCATCACCGGAAAGGTCACCTACCAAGGAAAGGGCATACGGGCTGACAAAAAAGATCCGTGACTCTCCCACGGCCAGGCTGATCCTGAATTTGGCCACCTCTTCCGCGGTCAGGACATCGCGGCCCTCGATCATGAGCGGCTTCACTTGCGTTAGATCACGCTGGAGTACCTTATAGGTTCCAGCCGGCGCATTAACCCCCACATCCACGGTCACGGCATGATTCTCCCAATTGGTCACAAGCAGGTACTTATTTCCCGCGTTACTGCCGGTACCTGTCATGACGGCGACTTCCACGTCCTGGCCATACGCATTCAAATACACCGGTCGATCACTGCCCAGACCCGATAGCACAGGCGCAAGAATATGGTCACGGATCGCTGGCGTAACGCCATAAGAAAGATCATCCGGAACAACCGTCACATGGGGGGACTGAATGAGAATATCATAACCGGGGAATGGTTTGTAATAGGCATGCACCCCCGGGCGGTGAAGGATCACGATTTTGGTCCCGCTGTTGGCGGCTGACTGTAAATACGCCATGGTTTCGGGCGGTATCGTGACATCACCTATATAAGCAAAGGTCACGATAATGACCTTCACGTTGGCCTGGTCAGGGAATTCCTGCGGGTACTCGACATACCGGGTTTTAAAGGGGATCCCGGCCTTGAGCAGGGTTTCGTAAGCGGCATGATTATTGGTGTACCCTGTCTTGTTGGCGTCAGGAAAAGATGGTAGAAGGTGGTAGACATAATCATAGTACTGAAAACGCGAGGCCTGTTTGTTCGACTCCAAAACAAGGACACCCTCCGGGACCACAGCTTCATGCCCTCCCCATGCGGAGAGGGTGTCCAGCATGGCGTAGCCTTTGGAGACATTAGCATCAGTATAAGCATCATTCTGGAACATCAGGCGCCAGTATGAAATGGCCTTCGCCTCGTGAAAGACCGTGCTCAGTGTCGGTCCGTACAGGGCAACCGGAGGAAAGGTTTCATAGAACAGCGGATTGCCAGTTGCCGGCGCCCAAGCGGTGTTCTGGGTATTGATCGCCCCTTGCATGGGGTTGGCGCCGTTCATTTCCGCCATATGGATCGCGGGAGCCCAGTGCCCCAGCGGATCATCCAGCGTAAAATACCCTTCCGTTCCCAGCAGGTTCACATTGACCGCATGAGAGAACGTTGAAAAAGTTCGATTGGATTCATCAGGAACTTGCATATTCGTAAATGTGAAGATATTGGGATCAACGGCATGGACAGCATCCGCCGCGGCTGCGTGTTGACTGAGCTGGTCCGCGCTCGCCTGATTACCCCCTTCATCAAAACAGACGGCCACCCCGTCCACTCCGCTGGCGGCCATTTCTCCTGCCGCGCCGCGCCAGACATCCGATTGGAGTACTCCCGACTTGGCAGTCCACGCCGAAGGCCGGTCTCCCGCGAAGAGCTTGATGCCGTCCGCGTGCAGGGCTGTACTGATCTTAGCCAAATAATTCTCGGGACTGGAGGAGGCTATATATTGGCTGGGCCACAAGACCTCGCTGCCAAGATAGTCGTTAAGATTTTTTCCGTTGACCCAGCCGGATCGTACCGGCATCAGCCAGGCCAGATTCGCGCTCAAAGCGTGCATGCGAGCGACCATAGATTTGTAGTTGGGCCAATCTCTTAAATCCCGACGGGGGGTCTTGCCGATCCACTCTGCCAGGCCCATCATCCACACCTCAAGGTACATGCCCTTAAGGTACAGGGTATCGACGGAAGGCACCGGAAGTGCGAGGGGGGCGCCGGTCATGGCTACGGGTACATTATTCTCCAAAGAAGGATCGCTGACCGCGGCCAAAGCCGTCAAAGTTGAAGGGCTTAACTCGGTCTTGTCGCCAAAGATCAGAAATTCATACAAAGACCTGACCGGATTTGCGTCAACAGGAGCAGTGGAATATACCCAGCGGTTGGACGGGTCGGTGGGAGAAGCGGCCATCCACCCGGAACTGCCCCAGGACCATCCTTCTCCGTCAGAAAGTCGGATCCAGACGTTTGTGTCATCCATAGCGACAATGGTGCCGGAGCGATGCTGGCGCACGCCGTTGATATCCCATTGATAAACCATTTGTCCGATCTGGACGGGAGTTCCTGAAGATCCGCTTTTAACAAATTGATAAATCCCGGGGATTTCATATTTCACGCCATAAACGCTGGTCGACGGTCCGTTCCAGGAAGCAAAGGTCCATGTCGGAACGCCCCACAGTTTTGAGGTAGGGCCGTTATTTACCGTGAGCAGTTCCTTGTCATAGACGCCGTTGCCTGTCGTATCAGCCCAAATGGAGTAAAAATTAGGCGGCAGTGTACAACTGATCTTTTTAATTAGTACAGGAAAATCAAATCGGAAATAGAACGTCTTGGAAGGTATATATTCATTGTAAGAGGTACTCACGCCGGTCCCATTAGTCCCGTCCACGGCTCTTTTGAGAAAGCTTGAATATGGCCGCGATGTCACTGTTGCCAGAGGGGCAATGTTAATCAGATTCGTGTCATCCGCGCAGGTCAGAAATGGGCACATCCCTAAAAGCACGGCTGTGATGAATATGACCTTAACAAGTTTTCTCATGACACAGATACCTCCCCGCGATACCGTTCCTTTGGTGATACCGCGTTATAAAGTATATATTATAAAGGATGAATAACAAGTGCAGCTGCTCAGCAACAGCCTTGGATGATGAAAAAACATAAGATTCCTATCATACCTATCATACCTATCATTTTAATCCCACTGCTTTTTGCGCAATGGAATAGGCATCCGTCGCATCAACTTTGGCATCACCATTAATATCCGCCTGCGTCTGCTGGGCCGGGGTGAGCGTCCCGCCGACCGTGTATTTCAAGACAAGCGCCGCGTCGTACATGGTGATTTTTCCGTCGCCGGATACATCTCCAGAACCATCCGTATCCGGTATTGACGCTGGCAGCGTCAGCGGTGTTTGAACGGGATCGCTATCCAGCAGCGTTAGCGTGAATATGCCATTAACGATCCTGGCATCATAAAGACTGCCGGCCGGGCGGGCGACAACGCTAACCTGGCCAAACCCGGGAATAGTTACCTCAACCGTCCGCGTCACCCCATCCGCCGCCCAGGCCGAAATCAGCCAACGCTTTTGAGCCTGTTTCTTGCGCGCCAGCACACGGGTTTCCTTGTAGCCCGTCCGGAACTCATACGCCGGACGATTAAGATTCAGCACATGCCCGTCTTCACCCGGTAGTAAATCTCCCTGCCGCAACATGTCCTCCAGATAACTGAATTGCGCGTGCACATAGCCCAAGGCTTCGATCTGCTGAACCCAATGCGGCGGCTGATTTTTGTCAAACTGGGCGTCAAATCCATTCGGCAGCTGCAAAATATACCAGATTTGATCATAGGCGCTGGCGCTCATTTCCGGCGGACGGTTGATCCCTTTTTGCTTTAATACGGCATTCTTTTCACCATCCAGAATCAGAATATTTTGATTCATCAAACTCTGTAAAACAGCAGCCCCATTAACAGTGTCGACGGAAGAAAAACTGGCCTGTGACACCGCACCCCTGGGATAGCTGTAATAGCCTGCATTAGCGCCTATCATGCCAGAGGCATAAAGTGTTTTAAGAAATCCCGTATACCGGTCAATCGCGGCATTATTGGCAGACCAAGGGTACAAGCTCCACCCGGCACACATCCAGTTATAAAATAGCGTTTTTCCAAAAGTCGCGGCATATCCCACCCCATTCAAAGCGTATGTTAACAAATCATACCCTTGAGAAGTGGTACGTTCACCAAGAATCAAGGCCGCATTACCCGATGAGGCGTAATCCTCATTGCTGGGCATGTCGCTGACAGTCTGCATCCAGCGGTAATCCCAGTCCCATG
>JBAXBM010000148.1:0-5682 GCA_037141995.1 Candidatus Omnitrophota bacterium | reverse complement strand
GTGATCCATAGATATTTTCTCTCAAACACCCCCCCTCCGTATAGGATGAATGAACGCCCATTCCCCTGATAAAATAATTTAAGGAAAGGATAGTTATACCAGGGAGAATTCTGTTCAAATAACGGCGTTATTTTTTCATTCTTTAAATTATAAATTTGGATACCGCCGAGATGATTGGCTTGTGATAGAAGAATATCGTCAGTGCCAGATAAAGGAAATATTTGACGAAAAATGGTCCCTGAAATGCTTTGGGATGCAAGATCATTGGGTAAAAGAAGCGTTTTATCAAAAACAGCCGCTTTTCCCGCTTTTACAGATACAGTTTGCATCCAGGAACGATGTCCGGGTAAAGTGAGTGTAACGCGATAATCTCCGGGACGAAGATGGTCAATGGTCGCTGGAGTTTTTTGGGCAAATCGGCTGTGTTCAAGATAGATGACTGCGCCAGGCGGGATAGAAGATAAATGAATAAGCCCCGTGCGTTCAACCTCACGTGTAAATGGATCAAACATATACCCTGAAGCATAAAGTAATAAGGCGGGGCAAAGAATCAAGTACATCAAAAGAAAAAGATAAAATATGATTCGGCGGATAATCAACATCTGTCAGGCGCTCAACAGCGGTAGTACTTTTGAAATTAATGTGATTTCAACAACAAAAGCATCTCCGATTTGAGCAAGCAATTCCGTATGGAATCCGTTGTTTTTTGAAATATCTTTAAGTTCTCCCCAAGTATGTTTATTGATAACAGCATAAATCAACGGCTGTTTTCCCAGAAAGTCCCTGAGTTTTGCAGGCGTATTTAATTCAAGAACTGGATGCGGGCTGAAAAAATTCGAATTACTAAAGTTCAGGAGAACAACATCTTTACCTGAAAAATATTTGACGCCACGAATAAAGAATTTTGATGCCGCGATTTTCCCGTCGATCTGACGGTCATGCATAAGATATTCTACAGCCTCTTGCGAGGAAACATAAGGTTTAATATGTGCACTCGCAGTCAATATCAAAAATAGAAGAAGTGGCACCTGTAATCCGAAAGAATATAACACCCAACGAATCTTTTTCGAGTAAATAAAAATAAAAAGTAAAATGAGAAACAAAATTTCAATAGCCGCCAGCAATTTAAGATGAAGCATTGATGGTAAGTACATCGGGTATTTCATAACAAATATGGGAAAAGCCAAGGGAATTAAAAGGAACAAACCAAATGTTGCCCATTCACTCCATCCCACGTTTTTTATCTTATCTGAACGTTCAACTAGATAGCCCCCCGCCAATAGGGCCATCGCCGGGAAAAGAGGCAGAATATAACTCATCAATTTAGAATGCGCTGGTTCGAAGATACCGAGCACAACCAAAATCCAGATAAGAAGAAATTGTTGAAAAGATTCAGGTTTTTTACAATAAAAGGCTTTAATTGTTTGCCAAAGTGAAATAAGTGTAATAAACATCCAGGGGAACATACCCCCTACCATCGCACCTGGATAAAAATACCAGCTGTCATTGGAAGAGTGCTCAGCTGTCAACAAACGGCGCCAATGATCATTATAAAAGAATTCATGCGTAAATGCGTTGCCGTACAAATTAAACATCAAAAGATACCATGGCAATGCGATTAAAATTAAAATAAGCACCCCGAATCCAAAAGCTTTTGAATGCAGGAATTTTTGTTCTCCGCGGCAAGACAGGAATAAAATGATTGTTGCAAGCGGGATAAGATACCCTAAAGGCCCTTTTGTCAAAACAGCCAATGCCGCAAAGATATGAAATAATAATAAACCGCACCTTTTGTGCTGGGGATGAATATACGATGTATAAAATGCAGTTAATGACAGCAAAATCCATACGGAAAAAATCATGTCAGTAAACACCGTTTTGGCCATGCCGATATAAAAAGCTGATGTCATTAAAACAAAAGCTCCCATGAATGCTTTACGTCTGTCAGCATAAAGAAGTCGTCCGAGAAAATAAACCGACAGCACACCCAGGAGAGCAAATAGCGCCGGGAAGAATCGTGCTGCAAAAGATGTTTGCCCGAACATTAAAAAAGCAATACGGATCAAATCATAGGTCAGGATGGGTTTCTCAAACTGCGGCTGTCCAAATATATACGGGGTCACCCATGTCCCGTGATTTGCCATTTCACTGGCTGTCCCGGCATAAAAAACTTCATCAGGGTTTGTCAAAGGGAGAATATTGTTACCGGCAAAGAAAATAATAACTGTTAATGCCAATAAGATCATGATATCGCGCACATACAATCCTTTCGCTGGGAAAAATCTACAATACGCGTCCCAAAATATAAAGAGGGATATCTTGAGAGGTGTAATTATTTAAATAACTTCTTTTACTTTTAAATATAATGTTAAATCCATTCTTTTGAAAAAATTCAGCACCTGCAGAAGACATTGTCGCAAGATGTACCCCGTGAATCCCCGCTTGCATATAGTCGTTGATCAGTACCTGCATCAACGCGTATCCAATCCCTTGCCCGCGGTAATCGGACTTTAGATTAATATGCAGGACCGCAGGATATTTTTTTGTAAAAGAAGGCGCATAAAATTCACCATGAAGCAAACTGCTAACGATGCCTTTGAGTAATTTTAGATTCTTTAAACGAAAAAATAGCGCCTGCTGTAACGCTATAATCAAAAGGTCAGGAACAATTTTAGCTAAAAAAATTTGATTCATTCGTGTCTCATTTTTTGCACCGATAATATACCCAACAATTCCTTCTTTTGTTTCAGCAACCCAGGCGCTGTCAGGTTCATAATCAGTAAAATATCGTGTGAGAGCATCTTGCAGGAATTCTCTGCCTTCAAAGAAAATATCTGCACTGGCACCCATAAACGCGGTATCAAAAGCAATTTGACGTACCATGCTGCGATCAGAAACAAGATAAGGACGGATGATGTAATTCAAGGGAGTTGTAATATTCGCCATGCTGTTTCATCCAATGTCAGGTCATAAACGGCTGTTTTGGCACAGCTCAAAATATAATCAGGATTACCCAGCAACGATAAAGGAACTTTAAAAATCATTTCTTTGCCTTTATCAAGAAAAATGACGTCTCCTGAATAAATTGTGCGTTTCTTATCCTTAACATGAAAGCCGTTTAATCCAACAATAAGGTTAATCTTTGGCATTTGAGCATAAGGCACTTTACAATTATATCCCATTAAAGAAACAGACATCCCCAGGTCTTTATCCATTGTTCGTTTAAGCACAACACGTATCACAAGAAAATTTCCCTGCCGGGCGTATGCCAATTGTGAAAAATGTTCAGTCTCTGCACTTTTAACGCGGCTTCGTGGCGGCGTATATAGCCCGGTATCCTCCCATATTAACTCAGCGTCTGATGCCATTTGGCGCGAAAGAATAATCGGCGAAAAATTTCCGAAGATTTCATCCTTACGTGCAAAAGTAACCAGATAGCGCGGGGCATATTTAATTTGCGAAGGATACTCTAAAATGACATCAAACTTCTTGCCTGTTTCAATTGCATCCAGCGGCTGCTGAATCCAATTGACACCTTTTTTTTCAAAACCGGAAGGAACAGCAAGGGGCAATTCTGGATGATACCCTCGCGGTAACGGCCATCCTGGGACATGAATAATATAGGGAAAAATATCAGGCGGATTAATCTTGCCTTGAGTTTGAAGATCCCAAAGGGCCACTTGAGTAAAAAGATAAAGCGCGCGATGATCCCTGTTCACATCAGCAGGGTGTGATACAAATATTTTAGTAGGTTTAAATGACTCAATCACTTGTTCTATGTCCGTAAGAACATTTTCCCCAACATAAGCAGCTCCTGGGGAAAGTGCTTCTTGATAAGGTACTTTTTTTACCCTTGAAAGCATGCTGCGGAAAGGTTTTGTATCACCCCAGTATTTCAGGAATATTTCCATTGTTCCGTAATCTGGATAACCGAGAGAAACAACATCTTCTGAGCGGACTCCTAAAATTCGCATGGCATCAAGGCTTTCCTGACGGCGCATCTCCCCCAAACGGAGAAATTCTTTGGGTTTTAAAACCAATCGATGTTCATAAACAATAAAAGAAAATTCATTGTTCTCTCCATTAGTAAAAAGACAAATACGAACAGCAGCGCCAGCTTTGAGCGCTTGTTGCAAAACGCCTCCGACACCGATGGCCTCATCATCTGGATGCGGCGCCATAACTAAAATTCTGTCATTAGATGAAAATTTAATAGAAGACGGTGACGCGTTACTGTCCTGAGCATGTGTCTGAACAGTTAAAATGAAAAGATTTAAAAAAGTTAAAAAGAAAATTTTATAAAGGGACATATTATATTTAAACTTGAATTAATATTGTACGCATATCATTTTGTTTAAACCAGAAATATCTAGGTCTTTTTAAATATGCCATAGTTTAGATGCAGAAATACTACCATACACCTCTGGAATCAGATTATAAAATTAATCAGACTTAAATAATTTACAAGAAACAATAATATGTAAACCAAAAACACCATGCAGTTTGAGAATATTCATTTTAGGAGAAAGCAGGTTAAGCAATTTGGCTCTGGAGAAAGCTTGAAGATGCCACTCACTTTGATCTTTTTCAATCCCCTTCATCAATAATTGTAAGAACCCGATTTTCCATAAAAATTTCTTTAATTGAATTTTGGGCGCTTCATTCGGAACAGAAATAATAATCCTTGTTGATGTTGTTGAAATTTTACGGATTGCGTCGATGACTTTATCTGGGTTCGCCACATGTTCAAGCATTTCCGAACAAATAATAACCGAAAACTCCCCTTGCTTAAACGGAAGAGATCCCGTGGCATCACATTGGATAAAATGAGCATCACGATGGATATGTTTTAATCTGGTTTGTGCATGGGATAAAGCAACAGATGAAATATCAATGCCAACCAATCGGTGGCATGGCGGTAATACTGCCATTAAGCCGCCGGATTCACATCCGATTTCTAATACAGTATCATGCGCGCTGATTTGGGCTAATGAGCAAATAAGTCGAGCACGGATATATTCAACAAAGCCTGCCAATCCGGCATATGGTGTCGGATGCAATCTGTACATGGCATCATTCCACTCAGGTGACCCTATTTTCATAATATTCCTTTTCCCATTTATAATTTTTCAAATGAAATTTCATTAATGACCTGCTTGCAAATTGATATTTTTAATATAAATTTTAAAGCGATTGTCTGACGGATCAATGTCCAAACCTTTATGCAAATATGAAAGGCTTTTGACATATTCCTTGCGATCAGCCCAAATAACACCTGTCAGAAGATAAGGCTCGGCATAATGCGGATCTAATGATACGCATTGATGAAGCAAGATAATCGCCTTTTTCCAAAAACCTTGCTCATAAAAGAAATATGATAACTGAAAAAGATCCCTAACGTTAATCCCGTGAACAAGCAGATTATTAATTGTTTTCTCAGACAGCGCAGCATTACCATCTTGGGCATAGGCTACAGCTAGTTTGGAGGAAAATATAAATTTTTGTGAAGTATTTGTTGAAGAACGTAAAAGGGTCTTAATAAGGCGGATCGCTTTTGCGTGGTTATTATTTCTTAGAAAATAATCAGCTAAAAATGACATTTGAGGAATAAGGTTTTCAGGGATGTCCGTTTCTGGAGTCAAAGCAAATAATGATTCTAACGTTTCCAAGGCTAATACATTG
>JBAXBM010000147.1:0-5699 GCA_037141995.1 Candidatus Omnitrophota bacterium | reverse complement strand
TCCGGTCAAGACAGCAGTCACTAAAGCACCCGTCAAGACCCCCGTCACTAAATCACCGAAGGGGATTCCAATGATTATGTCGGCAAGGGGCTTTCCGGCGGGCGTGTGATTGTGTACCCGCCGCGGCAATCGGGGCTTGCGGCCGAGGATAATATCCTGGTGGGGAATGTGGTGTTGTACGGCGGGATTGCCGGCGAAGCTTATTTCCGCGGGGTAGCGGGCGAACGTTTCGCGGTCCGCAATTCCGGTGTGACGGCGGTGGTTGAAGGCGTGGGAGATCACGGCTGTGAATATATGACCGGCGGGTGTGTGGTTGTTCTCGGCCCGACGGGGAGGAATTTCGCGGCGGGGATGTCGGGCGGGATCGCGTATGTGTGGGACAAAGACGCATCTTTTGCCCGCCGCTGCAATACCGGGATGGCGGATGTCTTCCCGCTCAAGGAGGCTAAAGATATCGCGGAATTAAAAGCCGGCATTGAGGCTCATTTTAAATATACCCGGAGCCTTGTGGCCCGCCGGATCCTTGATCATTGGGAGGCGGAAATTAACCGGTTCGTCAAGGTGTATCCGAGGGATTACCGGCGCGTCATGGAAGAAAATCAAAAAACCGTTCAAGCGTAAAGTCTGAAGAGGTCTGGAACATATGGGTGAGGTTAAAGGATTTCTCAAGCACAACCGTCAGGAATATGTCAAACAGCCCGTCGAGGCGCGTTTGGCGCATTGGGATGAGTTCACGGCATTGCCTGATGAAAAGGATATCTGCCGGCAGGGGGCGCGCTGCATGGATTGCGGCGTGCCATTTTGCCAGTGGGGCTGCCCGATCGGGAATATTGTGCCGTCCTGGAATGATCTGGTTTACAAGGGGCAGTGGGAAGAAGCTTTGGCGCGTTTGCACAAGACGAACAATTTCCCTGAATTCACGGGGCGCATTTGTCCGGCGCCGTGCGAAAATTCCTGCACCTTGTCGATCAATGCCCCGGCCGTTACGATCAAGAATATTGAGCTGGCGATTATCGAGCGCGCGTATGCCCATGATTGCGTGAAGGCCGAACCGCCGCGCAGCCGTTCCGGTTTTAAGGTGGCGGTTATCGGGTCCGGGCCTGCCGGGCTTGCCTGCGCGGATGAGTTGAACAAGAAAGGCCATAAGGTTACGGTTTATGAAAAGAATGAATATGCCGGCGGCATTCTGACCCTGGGGATTCCTAATTACAAGCTTGAGAAATCCATTGTCGCGCGGCGCCTCAGGCGGATGGAGCAGGAGGGTGTTGTTTTCAAGACCAATTCCCATGTGGGGGGGAATGTTGATCCGGATGATTTGAAAAAACAATATGATGCGGTTGTGCTGTGCGGCGGGTCAGAACAGCCGAGGGATATTCAGGTCCCCGGGCGTGAATTGAAGGGCGTTTATTTCGCGATGGAGTACCTGACCCAGCAGACGCGTCGTATTCTCGGCGGAAAGATTGATCCTAAAGCGGAAATCAATGCCAAGGGGAAGCGCGTGGTCGTGCTGGGGGGCGGTGATACCGGCGCTGATTGTGTCGGTACGGCCAATCGCCAGGGGGCGGTATGGGTCAAGCAGTTTGAGCTGATGCCCAAGCCTCCGCTGATGCGCGCGGAGGATAATCCGTGGCCTCAGTGGGCCCTGATTTACCGCACGTCGACATCTCATGAGGAGGGCTGTGAGCGGGATTACAGCATCGCGACGCAGAAATTTTCAGGAGAGAACGGGCAGCTGAAAACAGTGCATGCGGTGCGCCTTGACTGGTCGGAGAAAGACCAGGCGACAGGCCGCCCGCGGATGAAGGAAATTTCGGGTTCCGGTTTTGAGGTGGAGTGTGATCTGGTGTTCCTGGCCCTTGGTTTTTTGGGCCCGGTAAAAACGGGTTTGGTTGAGAAGCTGGGTGTTGAGCTGGATGCGCGCGGCAATGTGAAGTCCGGCCCGAATAAAATGACGACAATTCCCGGTGTTTTTACAGCCGGCGATATGACGCGCGGCCAGTCCCTGGTCGTGTGGGCGATTCATGAGGGCCGTACCGCCGCCGAAGGCGTCCATGCCTGGCTGGTGAATTCGATAAAACAGGAGAAATTATGAAAAAAACATTTTATGTTATCCTTGCGGTCATGCTGAGCGTTGCGGGGATATCTCTGCTGGCCGGATGTTCTAAAAAAGAAGAGCCTGTTGTTACGGTGAATGAACAGTCACGGGAATTGCTGCGTCAGGGCGTGGTTTATCTGAAGCAGGGAGATCCGTCGAAAGCGGCGATGAGCTTTGCCGGCGCGGTCAAGGCTTCCCCGGATTATTTTGAAGCGTATTACATGCTGGCGAGCCTGTTCATTGAACTCAAGCAGTATGACCAGGCGCTGGCGGTGCTCAGTACGTCTGCCAAGCGGTTTCCCACTAACCCTGTGGTGTATTATCTTCAGGCCGTGGCGCATCAGGGGGCGGGTAATATGATGCCGTCTATTGTATCGGCGCGCAAAAGTTTGGATTTTTTCCAGGCGAAAAAAGATGTTGAAGGTGAGAAGCGCGCCAAGCTTTTGCTGGGGGCATTGGTTCAGCTGGCAAAAAAATCATCTGAAGCAAAAATGCTCGCGGATGCGGAACAGGATGCGGCCAGTGCAGGGAAAATTGCCACGCCGTGACGGCCGGACGCCAGGCAGCTGATGCGGCGCTGCTTCTGGTTTCGGCGCTGTTATTCGGGATTTCATTTCCAAATTTTATTGTGACGGAGGGCGTACCTTTTTGCGCATGGGGGTGCGCCCTTCCTTTATTTTATGTGCTTGAGGGGAAGCCGCCAGGTCAAAGGCTGGCAGTTGGATGGGTTTGGGGTTTTCTGGCGCATGCTTTTTTGGTGAGCGCGCTTTTTTCTGTGAGTCCGGGCGGCTGGGTGCTTTTAGCGGGCGCCCTGGCGATGCAGGGCGTTGTTTTTGCCTTGTTTTATCCTTCCTCGATGCTGCCCTCCTGGTGCAGATTGTTACTTATCCCGTCAGCCTGGGCGGCGTCTGAATGGGTGCGCGCCGGGGCTCTGGGCGGGTTTTCGTGGGGTGTTGGGTATTCCCAGGCGGGTGTTATCCCGGTGATTCAGCCGGCAGCGTGGGGAGGGGCTTACGCGGTAACATGGATTGTCATGGTGTTTAATGCAGTGCTGTATTTTAGTATCCGCGCTTTCATGTCGCTGTACTTGAAAAGAGAAATGTTCTATTGGCTTGCGGCATGGCTGACAGGGGTGGTGGTGTTGGTTGCGGCCGGGGCGGGGTGTGCGGCAAAAGATCATGTTGCGTCGGGGCATATGCGTGTCGCGGCGATTCAGCCTGATATCGCGTGGATGGAGAAGGGACGTGAAGATTTGTACGATGTTCATGCTGCGCGGCATCTGACATTAACCCGGCAGGCTGTGGCCCTTGAACGCATGGGTCCCGCCGATATGGTGGTTTGGCCGGAAACGTCATTCCCCGATGATATCCTTGACGACCCATTGTGGCGGCGCCGTCTTGAACGGACGGCCAAAGAGCTTGGGGTTAATTTTCTTGTTGGCTCAGCTTTGCTCCGGGACGGAAAAGATTTTAACAGCGCGCTGTTTTTATCGTCGGAAGGCCGTTGGCTGGAGATTTATGACAAAGAACATCTTGTCCCGTTTTGCGAATTTACGCCGGCGGGATGGGCTGCCGTGGCGCAAGGGATGAAAATCGGGCGGCATCATTTTTATGCCGGGGGTCGGCCTGGATTGATGCGGTTGCCCGGCGGGAAAAATTTCGGGGTTGCGATTTGTTCGGAAGAATTTTATCCCGCGTCATTCCGTTCGATGGCGTGCCGGGGGGCCGGGTTTGCGGTCGTTATGCTTAATGACGGGTGGTTCGCGCGGCCGGACGCGCTTTTGATGCATGCGTTGGCAGCGCCGTTGCGCGCGGTTGAGTCGGGCCTTTCTGTGGTGCGCACGGCCAATACCGGAAAAACATGTGCGTTTGATCGTAGAGGGCGCTCTCTGGGGCGCGCGCTTGAAGTCCAGCGGCCGGGCGCGGCTGTGTTTGATCTTCCCCTGGCGGGCAAGATAACTTTTTACGCCAAATGGGGTGATATTTTTGTGATGATGTGCGCTTTGTTTGTTATAATATTTTTTATGCTGACACAGGTTGTCTATCATCGACGGAGGGTTGAAAATGCGGCGGTATAAAATTTTTTCAGCGGTATTTTTATGTTTGGCCGCCGTGCTGTTACTCTCGAAAAATGTTTTTGCCGCGGCCGTTGCCCAACGGCGCGCCCAGCAGGCGCAGCTGCAGCAGGCCCAGCTGCAGCAGCAATACCAGCAGGCCATCCTTCAGCGTCAGGCCCAGGAGGTGGCAGTATATCAGCAGGCGATGGCGCAACGTCAGGCTCAGCAGCAGGCTCTTCAGCAGAAAGCGGCGTATCAGAAGGCGGCGATGGAATATGCGGCCTATAAACAAGCCATGCAGGTCGCGGTAGCCAGGCGTAATGCCGAGCTCCAGGCCGTATCCCAGGTCAAGCAGGTGATGGCGCAACGCCAGGCCCAGCAGCAGGCTGTTGAGGTTGCCGCGTATCAGGGAGCAATGGCAAAAAAGAAATATATCCAGGCCAAGACACAGGCCGAGGTGAATAATCAGGTGCGTGAGTATACGAACTATCTTACGGCACGCAAGACAGCCTTGTCCCGGCAGGCGGGCGTTGTCCAGCAGGTTGCGGCTGCGCGCCAGGTGGCTCAGCAAGCCGCGGTGCAGCAGGTGGCCCAGGCTAAAATGCAGGCGGTACAGTTGCAGGGCGCCAGGCTGGCCGCGAAAAAGGCCGAAATGAATCAGGGTGTGGCGGCGATCGGCCAGAAACTTGCGGCCGATGTGATGTCAGGGCAAAGAGCTGCGGCGGTTTCCCGACCGGTTTCGGAGCCGACAGATTCTGACGAGACCGTGGTGGGCATCGAGGACCTCTGGAATGCGCTCGATCGCTCGGGCGAAGCCTGGCTCCAGATCGTGGACAAGGAGATCAAGCTTTTGACGGTGTCCGAATACATTGACCGGTTTCGGAAAATGCATGTGCGCATCACCAAGCCACCGGCGCATTATGTCGGCCTTATCGATTCTCTTGCCGGGCAGATGACAGGGTTCCTCTCAGCGCCTTTCAGCAGTATCCTTAATTATGCCGCCGTTGTCGAATATGACTTTGATAACGGTGCTGACAAGGACAAACTTGCCAGGAATATTTTGGGAGAACAGCAGTTCCTGGAGAATCGTAAAAGGGTGTCGGGGCATTAATTCTTGTCATGGGGACCCATTGACTCATTGAACAATGTTACTCGTTAGGCTGTGGAGGCGGGAGTCCATTGTGGATGTGGCTGTGCTTCGGCAGGCAGCAGGGCTCAGTCCGGTTATTTTAGAGATGCGCCCTGTTGAGCGCGTGGCGGATTTTTTGCAAGGGCTTTCTCATTGACAAAGAAAGAACGGATGTTATATTAGTTGAGATTTCAAGTCGGCCTAATTATTTTTTTACCCACTAATAGCAGTTGTCCATGAAAGATGCAGTTCTCTATCTCGAAGATGGTGCAATCTTCCGGGGGACATCCCTGAATACGCAGGGGGTGACCGCAGGGGAAGTGGTTTTTAACACCGCGCTTTCCGGTTATCAGGAAGTTTTGACAGATCCTTCGTATGCCGGGCAGATCGTGGCCATGACATATCCCCTTATTGGCAAT
>JBAXBM010000146.1:0-5726 GCA_037141995.1 Candidatus Omnitrophota bacterium | reverse complement strand
CAACCTGCGCCCGGCTCTCATCGTGCAAAGCCACCTTTTTGATATCATGGTCCAATAGAACAAACCCGCCGCGGTCCCGTGGTTCCAGGTAAAGAACCTTAACAAAGGTCCTGCCGAAATCAATGGAAAGAAACCGCTTTGATCTCTTCTTGAAAAAGCTGTTAAACTGACCGATATCCGCCATAACGTTCATACGTTGTTTACACAACTTTCTTTAAGGGGTCAATCTCTAAAGCACAGCCTTAAGTTTACTAGTTTCTGCCTTTTTATCAATGCGTCAATATACTTCTTTCCAGCCGCTGACCTGCCATGTATTCGACATAAAAGACGGCAAGGTCATATTGGCCAGATTCACATCATGATGAATAGCGCTCGAACCAACCAGGCTCAATTCATCACCAATAAATGAACCATAGGAACCGCTGGATCCGGCAAGGCTGACATCGCCGTGCGGCGCGTAAACAACGCCGTAAAAAGCAGCTGAGCCTGTCAATTTGACATCCTGCGAACTTGTGGATGAACCGTATAATTGGAAATTAGACGGGATGGTCGAATTATTCACAATGCCGGAACCGGCCGTATCAACATTTCCGGCAAAATAAATAATGACAGGCCCGGTACTGGCCGCAGAAACAGCGATCTGCGCCGAACCCGTAGTTTTTAAAGAAGTACTGCCGGTGATATAGATATTGGCCGGCCCGACGATCGTCACCACGGCCGACCCTGTGGCTGAAATTTTTGAATATTGATAGTTGCCCGAAGGGATGGTTTGTGCCCCCGAACCTGTGAGGCTGATACTCCCGCCATTGGTGCATCCCGCCGTGCAGTTCAGCAATAACGGCGGCACCACCACTGCCGGCAGGACAACATTACTGTCATGCGTTATGGTGCCTGACACATCACTTTGATCATTGAATGTTCCCGCCGGGCCTGTCGTCACGTTCCCGTAAATATGCGCGCTGCCGGCCGTGCTGATATCAGCATTCGTTCCAATATTGCCGTCGCTGCCCTTATTCCCGCTGACATTATATGGCCCGATACTGGAATCATAACTATCCGTCAAAGAACTGCCCACCATGGTCACCACGATCCCGTTGCCCCCGCTGGAACCGTTCGCGAATCCCGCGTACTGCCCGAACAAATTAATGCCCTTGGCAGTAAAAGTAACAACCCTTACAGCCCTGCCCGCCGCCGAACGGCCGGGAACATACCCCTTGGCCGTAATCACCGGTGTCTTGCTGGCAGGTGCGGCAATGGAAATATCATAATCCCCGTACCCTGTCAGGGTCTGCTGGATGGTCTTGGGGTCCGTGCCAGACCAGCCGGCCCAGGCGCCGCCACCTTTGCTCACCTCATAAAGCGCCCGTTGAACGCCTGATTCTGCCAGGAAGAATGCCTGCTGTGACTTGAAATAATTCACGGAACTCATGCTGTTATCGCCTGAAAGCGAAGCCATGGTAGCACCCATGACCCCCACAATCAGCATGATCAGCACCGCCGCAACGATCCCGACGCCTTTTTTTCTCAATGCCGCGATCTTTTTCATTGCAGGCTCCTGGGGACAACCCCTGATTCCAAACTTAAAGACGACCCCGAAGACAATGTCAAGCCGATAACAATCCTGGCAATATTGGTGGCAGACGGATTCACCGAAGGCGACGCGATCACAGACTCGCTGGCATTGTAATACGTGAAAGATACCGCCGTAACATTATCCGCCAGCTGATTGGCTGTGGTGCCCACCGTGCGCATCAAATGGCCACTGGCTGTACTGAATGTGATCGTGTTATTATCAACATCAATAAATTTAAACGTCACAGCCGTGGCGGTGATCACACTGGTTTTGTCCTTAACCTGCCGTATCTCGCGAACCATCCTGTCCATGGCAACCTTGGCGCTTTCACACAATTCATTGCGGCCCTGGGCCAATTGCCAGTTCCTTCCGACCTCGAGCATTAACGGCGCTGTCACGCCAAAAATAATGCCCACCAGGACAATGACCATAACAAGCTCAATGAGCGTGAATGCCGTATTTTTTTTCACTAATAATTGGTCCTTAACAAAGCTAATGTTAACGACGTGATCGCGGGATGGCTAATAACAACCGCCACCACCTTATGATCAGCATCAACGCTGGTTACTGTCGTCCTGTGACTGTAGCCGCTGAAACTGCCTGTATAATTCTGGGATGCCTCCGCGGCAGTGGCCGCGAAAGAAAGCCGCTTCAGGCGTTCCATTTCTTTCTCCGCCAATGCTGTGGCCGTAGCAATCACCTGGGGTTTGTGAATATTAAGAACAACCTGCTGGGTCACCACCGCAAGGCCCCCGAAAGAAAGCCCGATCACAACAATCATCATGACCAGTTCCAGGAGTGTAAAACCTTTTTTACCTGTCATCATTGGACCTTTCCCGTGACCGGTTCAACATGCACCCCTGTGCCTCCGCCGAAAGTAATGCCCCCCTGATTCACCAGGGCCGTGATAGAGGCCCCGCCTCCGTCACAACTATAAGGTTTTCCCGCCGCATCAAAAACAAGATCTTTGCTCACACCGTCAAAATTCTTCTGGGACATGCTCACCCCGGCAAATTCCGCGGCTCCGATGTTCACGGTAAAATTCCCCTTGGTCAAAGGATCCGTCATTACAGTCCAGACCCCCGGCGAACTTTCATAATAAAAGCTGTATGCCGCGGCCCCGATGTCAAAAGCAACGCGTGTGCGCGCCTGAGAACTTAACGCATAGCTCTGGGCGTAGCGTATATCAGCCTTGAGCTTCCTGGAGGCGGCTGTTTCACGTATTTGTGAAAGATAAGATACAGGGCGCATAACCAGGACGCCGATAATGGCAAGAATAACGAGAACCATTATAAGCTCTATGATCGTGAACCCGCCTAAAGGGATCAAGCGTTGTGTTCTGTGAATCCTGAAAAATCCCATAAATTGGTGCCGCCTTTCAACCCCAGGATCATGGCAGGCTTCAGGAAGCTGCCCCGCAAAGCCGGGCAGCTTCCTGAACCCCAATCAAACCAGCATCACGTTGCTTATTGGAACGTTCCCGCCGCTGCAGTGTACGTATACGTTGTGCCCGCAGGGCCCGTCCATGTGGTAGCCGATGCCTTGGTCCAGGATGAATCATTGATCGCCTGCGCCATCACAGTCCCGAAACACGGATTGGCCGCCGTACACGCGCCGTTGGCCGCGCCATCCAATGAAACCGGATACGCGCACGTGCCCGTAGAGCAGGAATTACCATAGGAAGTGTGCACCCCGGCCCTTACCCCGCCGACAACACCCAATTCCGCCGATGTTTTAGCCTGATTCTGCATATCAAAATACTTCGGTATGGCCGTCACAGCCAAAATCGCCAGGATCACAATGACCATGACCAATTCAATAAGCGTAAAACCTGTTCTTTGACGACGCATAATGACCTCGTTTTTTATGTGTTATTAATAACAGTATTCCTCAGCAAGCTTATTCGAATGTTCCCGCGGCCGCCGTATACGTATATGTTGTGCCCGCAGGGCCCGTCCATGTGGTAGCCGATGCCTTGGTCCAGGACGAATCATTGATCGCCTGCGCCATCACCGTTCCGAAACATGGATTTGCCGCCGTGCACGCGCCGTTAGCCGCGGCATCCAGTGTAGCCGGATACGCGCATGTGCCCGTGGAACAGGAATTGCCATAAAAAGTGGCAACCCCGGCCCTTACGCCGCCCAGCACCCCTTTTTCCGCCGACGCTTTGGCCTGCGTCTGCATATCAAAATACTTCGGTATGGCCGTCACAGCCAGAATAGCCAGGATCACAATAACCATAACCAATTCAATGAGCGTAAAACCACTTTTTTCACGATGCATAAACAACCTCCTCTTTTTTATTTGATGTTCTTATTATTTTCCCGGAAACAATTTGCTGCTTATCTTTCTTTTTGTCCTCCTTTTTTTCTTATCTTTTAAAAAGGCTCATCATATTCCACATGGGGAGGAATATCCCCAGCGCCATAGTCAGCACCCCGCTCCCCAAAATCAAAAGCAGCATCGGCTCGATCAAGGCTGTGATATTCTCAATGATATAATTCACTTCCCCGTCATAATATCCCGAAACGTGCAGCAGCATCTCGCTCAGTTTACCCGTATCCTCGCCGACAGAGGCCATTTGAACAACGACCGGAGGGAACATCCCCGTTGCTTTCATCGCACCGCTTATTTTGTTCCCGTTCTTGACTTCTGTCTTTATCTTTTCAATGGCTTGTTCAATGACAACACTGCCGCCGACGGAAGCGGCCAGGTCAAGAATCCTTAAAATAGGCACCCCGGTATGAAGCAGCGTCCCGGTAATTTTAGCGAATCGCCCCATGATGATCTTGGCCATGAGAGGCCCAAAAACAGGAATCTTCAATTTCACGCTATCCCAGTAATAACGGCCTTGTTTTGTGTTTATATATTTATTGACCGCGACACCCAATCCGCTCAGCACAAGGATCATCAGCCACCAATAATGCGTGATCGCACCATTAATCCCGATAAGCAGCAATGTGGGCAACGGCAATTCCACGCCCGCGGAATTGTAAATATTGGCAAACCGCGGCACCACCAGGACAGTCAATGCCAGAAAAGCCACAACAATCGCGCATAGAACAATCACGGGATACCGCGTGGCCGCCTTGATGCGCGCGTTCACCTTCTCTTCATACTCACCCAGGTCCGCCAGTTTTTCAAAAGCATCCACCAGCGTACCGCTCTCTTCTCCCGCTTTTAACATATTGACGTATAAAGGGCCAAAGGTATCAGGATAATTTTCAAGAGCCGCCGACAAACTTTTTCCTGCTTTGATATCAACAACGACCGCGGCCAGGATCCCCTTAAATTTTTTATTCACCAGCTGCGCCGAAAGGGACTCAAGGCTTAACACAATACTGACGCCGGCCTTTTGCAGCACCGCGAACTGGCGCGTCATCAAATTCAATTCCGACGGCTTAACCCTGTCAAATCGTTTCAGGAAATTGAAGGATACCCCGTCGCTCTCTTGAATTTCTTTGACAAAAATAACTTTCAACCCGATGCTTTTCAATTTCTCAGCAACAACAGACGCTGATTCAGCAGGCATCGTATCGCTGAAAAACTGGCCGGCATTATTAATGGCTTTATACTTATATTTTCCCATCACGCCTTCAATTCAATTTTTGTCACACGCAGGACCTCATCCAGCGTAGTCAGACCCATTTTGACCTTTTCAAGCCCGCCGTCTTTCAAAGACCTCATCCCGGCCCGCTGCGCCACGGCCCTTATTTGATCCGCGGAAGCCTTTTCATTGACCATTTTCTTTATCTCTTCATTAACCGTCAGCAGCTCGAATATCCCGACGCGCCCCATATACCCGGTATTCTTGCAATGAGAACACCCCATGCCTTTAAAAAATGTTCCTGCCGCTTCCATGCCGAAAGTGCGCAGCATGACAGGATCGGGTGTATATGGTTCTTTACACTTCTCACATATAGCCCTGACAAGCCTCTGGGCCAAAATACCTATTACAGAACTCGAGATCAGAAACGGCTCCGTGCCCATATCTATCAGGCGCGTCATAGCGGACGGCGCATCATTCGTATGCAGTGTTGAAAGGACGAGATGCCCTGTCAATGACGCCTGGATTGCGATCTCCGCTGTTTCTTTATCACGGATCTCGCCGACCATGATAATATCCGGGTCCTGCCGCAGAATATGTCGCAGA
>JBAXBM010000145.1:0-5852 GCA_037141995.1 Candidatus Omnitrophota bacterium | reverse complement strand
CCAGATAAAAGGAACCCGTGATGAAAAAAAATAAAATCCCCCGCAAACCCATGACCGGCGCCGAAGCCCTGATCAAATGCCTGGAAGCGCACGGCGTGCAGTATATTTTCGGGCTTCCCGGCGGCTCAGCTATCCCGATATTTGACGCGCTCTACGAATCAAAAATCAAGACAATCCTCGTCCGCCATGAACAGGGTGCGACCCACATGGCTGACGGCTATGCCCGCGCCACCGGAAAAGTCGGTGTTGCCCTTGTCACGTCAGGCCCCGGCGCCACCAATACGGTCACCGGCATCATGACGGCGATGATGGATTCTATCCCCATGGTCGTTTTCGCGGGACAAACCATTTCTCCCATGCTGGGCAAGGACGCCTTCCAGGAGTCTGACATCACCGGCATCACCATGCCTGTGGTCAAACATAATTACCTTGTCAAGGACATCAACTCCATCCCGCGCATTGTCAAGGAAGCGTTCCATATTGCCTCCACAGGACGCCCCGGCCCTGTGCTGGTGGATCTCCCGAAAGACATGACAGCAGGAGCGTTTACCGCTTCGCTGGACCAGCCGATGGATATCCCGGGCTACACGATCCCGTCCAAAGGCAATAAAGCCGATATCCTTAAGCTCGCCAAACTATTCAAGCAATCACGCAAGCCCTTGATCCTGGCCGGCCACGGCGCCGTCATTGCCAACGCAGACAAGGCTGTTAAAATTTTAGCCGAAAAAACAAATTCCCCTGTCACGGTAACGCTTTTGGGTAAAGGCGCTTTCCCGGAAACACATCCCCTGTCACTGGGAATGCTCGGCATGCACGGTACCGTTTATGCCAACAAAGCCCTGACAGGCTGTGACCTGATTGTTTCTATCGGCGCCCGCTGGGATGACCGCATCAACGGCAATAATGACGAATTCTGCATCGGCGCCAAAAAAGTGCACATTGACATTGACCCGGCCGAGATCAATAAAATCGTCAAGCCGGACCTTTCCATTATCGGCGATGCCAAACTCATCGTTGAAGAATTAATCAAGCATGTCGGGCCGATTGACACCGCCGAATGGCTGGCGGAACTTGAATGCTTCAGGCAGCAATTCCCGCTCCACTATTCTGATGCGGAAGGCCTGACGGCCCAGCGCGTCATCGACGACCTTTACCACGTCACCGAAGGCAAGGCCGTTGTCACCACCGATGTCGGGCAGCACCAGATGTGGGCCGCTCAATTCTACAAGACA
This sequence comes from Candidatus Omnitrophota bacterium, assembly GCA_037141995.1. Lineage (GTDB taxonomy): Bacteria > Omnitrophota > Gorgyraeia > Zapsychrales > Fredricksoniimonadaceae > Fredricksoniimonas. Next base: position 4,620 of record JBAXBM010000145.1, on the reverse strand, counting down.
GATCATTGCCACAACTGGCTTTCTTCGGGCGGCGCCGGCACCATGGGCTACGGATATCCCGCGGCCATCGGCGCGCAATTCGGACGCCCCGGAGAACTTGTCGTTGCCATTGTCGGCGACGGAGGTTTCCAGATGACCCTCTGCGAACTGGCAACCGCGGCCGTCAACAAACAGCCCGTCAAGGTGCTTGTCATTGACAACAAATACCTCGGCATGGTCCGCCAATGGCAATCACTCTTTTTTGACAACAGGCTGTCAGGTGTTGATCTCGCCGGGAATCCGGATTTTGTCAAGCTGGCGGAAGCTTACGGGATCAAAGGTTTTCATATTGACAACGTCAAGGACTGCCGCCAGGTACTCGCCCAGGCGATGGCGCACAAAGGGCCGGCGCTCATCCATGCCGAAGTTATTAAGGAAGGGAATGTTTTCCCCATGATCCCGGCGGGAAAATCAGCGTATCACATCATCACCGAAGCGCCGAAAACAAAAATGGAAAAACCCACAGGGTCAACCTGATCGCCATTAACCCACAGGGCCGATCAGCTGTCGCCCCACTACGACAAGGTTATTTTATGAAACAGGATGGAATTCATACGCTCAGCATTCTTGTGGCCAACAAACCCGGCGTCCTGGTGCGCGTGGCCCTCACGTTTGCCCGCCGCGGCTACAACATTGATTCTCTGGTTGTGTCAGCCACGCACAATCCGAAATTCTCACGCATGACAGTCACAGCCAAGGGCGACCCCTCGACACTAGAACAAATCATCAAACAGCTCAACAAACTGATCGACGTCATCCATGCCAGCGAACACGACACCTCCACCGCCCTTGACCTGGAATTGTCTTTGCTTAAAGTTAAAGCCACCGGCGCCTCAAGGACGGTTATCCTCAAACACATCCGTGAAAATCAGGCAAAACTCATGGATGAAAGTGACGACTGCCTGATCATCGCGCAAATGGGGACAACCGACGAACTCAACACATTTGAAAATCTGCTCACCAAATACGGATTGACAGAAATGGTCCGTTCAGGAAAACTCCTGATGATCCGGGGCAAAGAAACAACATAATTCCCCGGCGCTATTTATTCTTCCCAGGCGATATCCGACGGGTTAACGACATCCGGCGCCTGTTCCTGGCCTTGCCCGTAATTACCCCGGGGGGAACTGCCCTCATCATTTTTCTTGGGCATAAAATGAATATTATTGGCCGATATCCTGACACGGCTCTGCGTCTTGCCGTCTTTCTCCCAGCGGTCCTGCTTTAACCGCCCCTCAACGATAATCCCGCTCCCCTTCTTCAAATATTTGCCGCAATTCTCCGCCATCGGACCCCACACCTCAATGTCAAAATAAGAGACCTCGGTCACGCGCTCGTTATTTTTTGAATAAATCCGATTGTTAGCAATCGATAATGTGCAGACCGTTTTACCGGAAGGGGTATTCTTCAGCTCGGGGTCCCGTGTAAGATTTCCCATGATATTAACACTGTTCAAACTCATGACGCATCCTTTCATTTTTTATGGCAAATGCCATCGTCGGAGAATAAAATAATACGACTGCCGGCACGCGCGGCATTATTAAAATATTATAAATTGTTTGAACCTTGCAAAACAAACATTATTATAAAGACAGAAATGAACAACCCTTAAACGTGGAAAGGAGAATATAAAATGGCCACAGCCAAGAAAGCTCCCGCGAAGAAAGTTGCCGCGAAGAAAACAGCGAAGAAGAAGTAATATCTTCCCGCTCTTTCTGTAAAAAACCCTCTCATCCACATGGAGGGTTTTTTATTTTCCCGCGACATAAAGGTCATTCACCACGCTCCAATTGATCACATGATAAAAAGCCTCAATATAATCAGGGCGGCGACTCTGATAATTCAAATAGTACGCGTGCTCCCAGACATCAATGACAAGGACCGGCTTCTTCCCGAGCGACAGGGGTGAATCCTGATTGGCCGTCTTGATAATTTCAAGATTCCCCTGCGCATTCACCACCAGCCATGCCCATCCTGAACCGAATTGCGTCGCCGCCGCGTCCGCAAACTTCGCTTTAAATCCGGCAAAAGATCCAAACCCAGCCTTGATCGCATCCGCAACAGGACCGGAGGGTTCTCCACCCGCCTTGGGGCCAATCACCGCCCAGTAAAGCGAATGATTGACTGCCCCGCCGCCGTGATTACGCACGGCGGTACGCACATCTTCCGGGATACTGTCAAGGCATGCAAGCATATCTTCCGCCGATCTGTTTTCAAGCCCTGGCTTTCCGGCGATCGCGGCATTAAAACGATCCACATACGTCTTGTGATGCTTGCCGTGATGTATTTCAAGCGTCTTTGCATCAATGAACGGCTCAAGCGCATCATACGCATATTTCAACGGCGGTAATTCGTACGGCATATAAACTCCTTCTTTTTTTTCTTAATCAACCTAAATCATCAACGCATCACCTGTTTCAAGCGCGTGCACCCATTCTCCCAGATCACCCGGATCTGCTTTAAGCCCGGCATAAGACAGGCGCGTTACGTCCGGGCTGACCCGAAGGATCAACGGACGGTCCCTGTCAATCTGCCCACCCAGCGATCCTTCACTCCCGAGGAATAAATCATTATATCCGTAAGCAACCGCCTGTTCAACATCGGCCCAACGGGCATCCCGGGCCCACACCCCTCGCTCTTGACGGGAACTGATGACCATCTCCGGCTTGACAATCGAGAAAATATTTTCAGGATCCTCAGCCCCTTGCGCCTTCACCGGACACGTCAACGCGCCAATACGCCAAAGCGCCATCAGAACAATAAAATAAGCCGGTGATCTTTCTGCCAAAAGAAGGATCCTTGCCTCAGGCCTCACGGCAATCTCTTTCAAATAACGCGCGGTACTGTGCACGTAACTGTTAACAGCCCCCCAAAAAATACTGCGACCGCCCCAGGATAGCGCCACCCGCCCGGGATACCTGCCCGCATTAAGATAGACAGGGCACATTTCTAAAATACTATACCGCCTTCACCGCGATGCTCATTCAATATTGCCCTTCAGATGCTCGCGGATATGTAAAACTTCACCCTGATAACGCGGGATAAGATGCATGTGCGCATGCATCACAACCTGTCCCGCCGCTGCCCCGCAATTGATCCAGATATTATAACCGTGCGGGCCATGCTGCTGATCGAGAAGAATTTTCATGCGTGTCAAAAGTTCCTGCATGGCGCTGAATTCTTCCGGCGTCGCTTCAAAAATTTCATTAAAATGACGGCGGGGGATAACAAGGGCATGCCCCTTTGACAAAGGATTAATGTCATACACCGCATAGGCCAGGGCATTGTCCATGACCTTCGGGATATTTTTACAAAACACACATTCTGCCATGGCCATCTCCTAAGTGCGCATGTTGCGGGCAAACTCTTCCACTTCCTTGCGGGCACGGTCAATGTCTTCCATGGCAAAAATATCGCAGTAAAGCTGGACCGCGAGATCCTTGTCGCCTTCACGCAGGACATCCCGCACATCCCACATCGTCGGCTCTTCCTGACGCGCGCGTTCCTGATACAATTTCTGGGCTTTGCGCAAGGCCACAATCCAGTAAATCTGAAGCCCCAGCAGTATCAAAAGCGCCGCACTGATAAAAACAACAAACCAGATCATAACCCTCCCTGGGCCGCAGGAGCATCAAATTTATCGACAATCTCCCGGACCTCAAATTCAGCCTTAGAAATTTTATCCCTGCAAAGTTTTACAAGGCCCGCCGCTTCTTTAACTTTTTCAGAAAGCTCGTCAATATCAATCTCTTCGCTTTCTATCTTCTGAATAATCTCTTCGAGCTTTGCCACAGCTTTAGAATACTTGATATCAGGCATCCTTTTTCTCCTCTGCTGCCATGCACGCCATCACCGAACTGTCCACATACCCATCCGAAAGCTCCGTACGCAGGGTTTGCCCCTGCCGCACCCCTGCCGAAGAACGGACCGCACGCCCATCCAGCGAACGCGTGATGGAAAAGCCGCGCTTGAGGATATTCTTCGGTGACGCCATATCGGCCAATTTCTGATAATTCCCTATCTTAGCCACGGAAGCCGTCAAACGCAACCGAATTGTCTTTCTTAGCTCATCCCCGGACCTTTCAATACCAGCGGCCGCATCGGCCGTTACCTTACCCGGCGATCTTTTCAATCGTTCCAAAAACCTGATATTCTGCTCCCGCCGCCCTTTAAGCCACCGCGGCAGCATCGTCTGGATATCAATCGCGGCATCCCTCAAGCATACCCTGCGGCCATTAATAGCCTCCAGGGCTGATTCACCCAATCTATGCCAACGTTCATCCATCCCTCGCATAAATTCAATCACACGGCCTGCCAGCAATTGAGCTGCGGCCGTAGGCGTTTTAGCAAAAGTATGTGCCGCCAAATCGGCAATACTGGTATTGATTTCATGACCTATTCCAGTAATAACCGGATATTTCGATGCCGCGATAGCCAATGCCATATCTTTAGAATCAAAACACGCCAGCTCCGCGATCGACCCGCCGCCACGGGTAACCACAATAACATGATATACCCTTCCTGCTGCAGGATGCCGCAGAGCTGGGTCTTGATCTTGGAGGAAGGCACCACCACAGCATC